>JASLCA010000093.1 GCA_030146225.1 Sphingobacterium sp.
CTGGGCTCGAACCAGCGACCCTCTGATTAACAGTCAGATGCTCTAACCAACTGAGCTATTCAGGAATTTTCCGTTGGGTTATTCCCTTTTGGTGATGCAATTATCGGAAGTTTAATTGAGCTCTCCAAATATATTTTGATACAATTTTACAACTCCCTCAATTCCAATTAGATTTTTTTAGCATTACAACAAGACGCCGCCTAAAATTAGGGTAGCAATCGTGAAATAGATAATTAAGCCCGTTACGTCGACCAAGGTAGAAACAAATGGAGCCGATGAACTCGCGGGATCTGCGCCCAGCTTACGCAGCAAGAAGGGCAACATAGAACCGGTCAAGGATCCCCACATTACAACGCCCACAAGCGACAAACTCACCACAAGACCTACCAGTACCCAGTACTCGCCGTAAGCATGGGAGAACGCCTGCCAACCCGCAATACGCGCAAAGCCAAGCCCACCTAGGATAAGCCCTAGAAACAAACCTGAAAAAATCTCTCGCTTCATTACCCGCCACCAATCGCCTAAGGTCACTTCCCCCATAGCCATTGCCTGGATAATTAAAGTCGATGCTTGCGAACCACTGTTTCCTCCACTGGACATAATCAAAGGCATCAATGCCATCAAGAAAATAGCCTTCTCCAATTGGCCTTCAAAATGCTCAATAACGGTAGCGGTCAAAAGCTGACCAAGAAAGAGCACGACCAACCATCCACCACGTTTGCGCACCAGATGAAAAATCGAAACATCCAAGTAGGGTTCATCCAAAGCTTCCGTACCACCGATACGTTGCATATCCTCCGTGTACTCTTCATTAGCCACCCAAAGAATATCGTCAATCGTTACGATACCCAGCATAATCCCTTGCTCATCGATAACTGGTAATGCCACGCGATTGTTCATTCGGAAAACATTGACGGCCTCCTCTTGGGGGTCATTCGCATTTAGAGAAATCAGACGACTGTCAATTAAGTCGCCCACCAAGGTTTCAGGGTCCGCAATTAAAACATCTCGTATCCGAATATCGTCAATCAGCTTCCCGTCCGAATCGATAACATAAAGCACATCGATCGTCTCGGAAGCATTTCCGTAACGACGAATGTGATCCAAAATTCTAGTGATATTCCAGTGCTCTTTTACCGTGATATAATCAGGGGTCATTAGCCGCCCCACACTGTCTTCAGGATAGCCCAATAAGGAGAGTGCTTCCTTACGCTCTTCGGGCGACAACATGATAATAAGTTGCTTCACCACATCCCCTCTTAACTCACTTAAGAAAGAGGTCCGGTCATCGGGCGGCATCTCATTAATTAGCTCTCTAATTTTGTTTCCAGAAAGCTTCTTAAAGATCCGTTCTTGCGTGGGGAAATCCAGTATTCGGAATACATGAACGGCACGGTTAATATTTAGCGTTTCTATAAATAACGCCGCATGCTCAGGAAGCTCGTCTATCAATTCCTCGACATCCGAAATATTCTGATCGTTCAGGTAATCTTGCAGTGCAGCAATGTCGCCTGAGTCCACCCACCCTTCAACAAGATCGACTTGCATATCTAGTTCTTCCATAGCTCCTGTTAACGTAAATCCTACATTGGTAAAAATCTGATTGCAGCAAAAATCGTTTATTTTTTTGAATTACCTAATCTTTTTTTTAGGAATACAAGGCCGCAAAATAAGCCTTTAAACATGCGTACAGCAATAGCCAACACTGGCAAACATAGCCAAAATGTCAGCAGTAAGCAACAAGTATAACTGTGCCCCGACAGCTAACTTACAAGGTAAATTTTACCCATATAAAGACAAGGCATTTTGTGCCTATCGCCGAGCATGCAAAGCCCTAAAGCCGAGTGAAGCGCTAGGCACATGAACAGGTAGAAACGAGTTGACAAAAAGTCAACGATAGCAGATGCCAAACCCAATGAAGGTATTTATAGAAACAACTGCAAATGCTAAATGTTTTCCAAATATTTACCTATCTTGGACAGGCAATCTTGAACAAGGCCAAAAGCTCACAAAAACAAAATAATAGGGCTGAAAAGCCTCAAATAAGCAGGTCTAATAAAAATTGATTAACAGCTACAAACCAATACATTAATACACAGCATATAAATTAATGCTAAATCAAAAACATGAAAAACAGACTAATATTTTTAGTATTTAATAAAAAACAAGCTTTTTATGAATAGTAAACACATACTTATCAGTATTTTAAGCCTGCTTATATTAACCTTAAATACAGATCACTTATATGCCCAAATCTTCGACAATGATCAGGCGCATCCCTCGGAGAAATGGCGGAGTATAGATCGGGACAATTTCAGGCTTATCTTCCCAAAAAGCTTTGAACCAGCGGCACAATCCTTAGCCAAAGAGCTAGATGTTTTTATTGCCGCCCATAGCCAATCACTAGGTATAAAGCTGAGAAAAACGAGCTTTATCCTACAAGGAAATCACATCTATCAGAACGGATATGTACAGCTTGCACCACGCAAATCAGAGCTATACCCTATCCCCTCCGCTATCGCAGACAATCAAGAATGGCTACCCAACCTAGCCCTACATGAACTCCGACATGTAGCACAATTTGACAAGTTGACAGGCCGCATAAAGGGCCCTTTCTTCGAACAATTGGCCTTAGCTTTATTTGGCCTAAATCTTCCAGCTTGGTATTTTGAAGGTGACGCGGTACTTAGCGAAACGCGCTATAGCTCGGGAGGCAGAGGCAGATTACCCGCTTGGGAGATGCCCATTCGAGCCAATATCTTAACAAGCAAAAGCTACAGTTTTAGCAAATACGCAGTCGGTTCATTCCGTGATAATGTAGCATCATACTACAATATCGGCTACCTGATGAATGCATACTTAAGCAATAACTTTGGCCTAGACAGTCAGGAGAAAATACTAGAAAACATGCGTAAAAAGCTGATTCGTCCTTACAATTTTCAGCGTGCGCTCAAGTCAGTTTCAGGCCTCAACTCGGAGCAACTCTTTCAGCATACCATGCAGGATTTAGCGCTAAAATGGAAGTCAGAGAAACCCGCAGCTGACCCCGATGTGCAACCTATAGCCACCCAAAATTCCCGCTATCCAAGTGACTTTCTACTCCCACAAATCGATAGCACAGGAAGGCTATTCGTACTAAAGTCAAGTCCACAAATATTAAATCAAATCCTTATTATTGACAGCTTAGGAAATGAGAAAAACATCCTAAAAACGGGCCTGCAATTAGCGCCTTACTTTCACTTACGGGGAAGCGAAATCACCTGGGATGAATACCGCAAAGACCCCCGATTTGGAAAGCGCAGCTACAATATTATCAACATCTACGACCTCCAAAAAAAGGAGCTCCGAAGCCTAAGTAGCAAGTCAAGGTACTATAATCCCAGCCTACATCCGAGCAAAAATGAGCTCGTTGTAATTGAAGTATTAGCAGACAACAGCAGTAGAATTGTTATCTTGGACAGCAAGAATGGAAGGTTGCTGGACAGCCTTGCGGCACCCAAAGGCACCCACCTTCAACAACCCAAATACAATAAGCTAGGTGACAAAATCATCCTAATCGCAGTCAATAAACAAGGTACTACCCTACTGGAATGTGACCTGAGAAATCGTGATTACACGGCTAAACTACCTGTAGGAAATCAACAATTGGAACGTCCAAGCTACCAAGATGAGGCCATAATATACAAGGCACACTACGCTGGGATCGACAATATCTACCGTTTATCGGGCGATAAATCAGCCCCAATCACCCGTCTTACCGATGCAGAATTTGGGGCATTCAACCCTTTTCTAAGCCCAGATGGGAGCCTAATTTTTAACGACTACAAGTATAATGGCTATAAATTAGCACGGAAAAGAATCGATAAAACAGCAATTACGGACAGCCTACAGCGTAGTAATTACATTGAAAAGAGCTTAAAAACGTTACCGCCAACCCAAAATGAGGCAGAAATAGCTGATTATTTGGTTAAAAAATACAATCCTAATGCAAATCTGATCAATTTTCACAGCCTTTCTATCAGCAGCAGCAATTTTGAGAGTTTTGACAACTACATTCCAGGCCTGTTTTGGCTCTCCAATGACCTATTAAATACTACACAAATCAAGTTGGGCTATGAATATGACACCGATATCAACAAAAGTATATACTCCGCCGAGCTATCCTATCGTAAATACCTCCCTATTTTCACCCTTAAATACCTCAATAGAGGTCAAGTCGGAACAGCCGTAAACAGCCAAAAACCCAATACGACCCTGATGTATGACTATCGTGAGCACCTTACTACCTTTAATATATCCTTGCCTTTCTCTATATATAGACAAGAAAATGTATATAGTTATGGTGTAAACTTGGGAACTTCCTATAGTAAGAGGTACGATCTAAGCCTAGCTTTAAAGAATTTTGACGAAGTAATCGCCTTTCCAATGAACTATCAGGTCTACTTAAATAAGAACAATCGCCTAAGTTCCATGGATATTTTGCCACGATGGGGACAAAATTTAAGCCTTACTTATAGGCACCTTCCCTTCGAAAACAAGATGTCCGGCAGCATATTATCGGCTCGAGCCAACTTCTACTTCCCAGGATTAGTCACAAATCACAGCCTACAATTGCGGCTAGCAGCTCAAACCAACCAAGGCAGATACCGCTACAGTTATGATATTCCCATGGTCAGTGGCTGGGGAAACTTCAATTCTCCAAAGGTAGAAAACACCGCCATGCTCAATTATAGACTCCCCTTAGCCTATCCAGACTGGGATATTTTAGCGGTATTTTACATCAAAAGAATACAGGGATTAGTCTTTTCAGACTTTCAAAACCTACATAAAGACATCAGCCCAAAGAGTCTAGGCATAGGCTTTTCGGCGGATTTTAATGTCTTTCGCTACAGCCTGCCAGATGTAAATTTCGGAACCAAGCTAAGCTATATTAATGATGTTTCGGCCAGTAAAAAAATTGTCCCTACCTTTAGCTTGAGTTACACATATTAGTAAAAGAGGGTGGATTTTATCGATTTAATTAAAGAGCCGATGCTCTTAACGGCCTTGCATAATGCAGGCTATAAGCAGCCAACAAGCATACAGCAAATGCTTATTCCAGCGATAGCAGCAGGTCAAAATATACTTGCTATCGCCCCTACTGGGAGTGGGAAAACGGAGGCATTTGCTATTCCATTATTAGCAGCGCAGCTAAATAACAATAAGCTTTCAGAGGCACAAAGCCTTGTTCTTAGCCCGACCCGAGAGCTCGCAATTCAGACAGCAGCACGCATCAATCGTATCGCGGAGCCACTCAACTTAAGGTGCATCAGTATCTATGGAGGGGTGACCTATGCAGAGCAAACACAGGCTTTAGACAAGCAACCTCATATTATTGTGGCCACCCCGGGCCGACTTTTAGACCTGCAAGCACAAGGGCTTATAGATCTAGGCAGTATAGCCTGCATCGTACTAGACGAGGTGGATGAAATGCTAGCATTAGGCTTTTTAAAAGAGGTAAACCAGCTTCTAGGAAGCATCTCAGCAGCTGCACAACGGGTATTTGTATCCGCAACAGGCTCAGTGGAGCTCGAGAAAATAGCTAAAAAACAGCTCCCAAATCTCCATACCTACACCCTAGAAGCGGAGCAAAGCCGTATACAAGAGCATGCCCTATTCGTGGACAAGGCAGATAAAAAGGAGCTGATCGCTTATCTTATTGCAGATTTTTCGCTACAGCAACTGATTGTATTCACGCGTACAACCCATGCCGTGGACCGAATAGTACAGCATTTGCAGGCTAAGCATATTGCTGCACAAGGCTTATATGCCGATAAAAAACAAGCCCAAAGAGCGGATATATTACAAAACTTTAGAGCAGGTAGCTTTCAAGTACTGGTCGCAACCGACCTTGCAACGCGCGGACTAGATATCCCTAATCTTTCAGCAGTTATAAACTATGAAGTACCCGATATGGCAGCAACCTACTTACATCGTATAGGCAGAACCGGGCGTAGAGCGGAAGGGCAAGCCTTTACTTTTTGTGATGGAGAAGAAAACAACAAGCTAATTGCTCTACAGATTGAACTAAAGAAAAGCCTGCCAGTATATGACAAACATCCTTATCCCCTGAGCTGGCAAAAGATGCAATCAAGCAGCAACAAGAGCAAAGGAAAGAAAAGATAAGACTGCTCAACCGCTGGCCATACAGGCTCCGAAGTTGAGGCAGCTTGTATAAAAAAAAGTGACCATTTATCTGCTAAAAGACAGCAGATAAATGGTCACTCCTACTAGATATAAAGCCTTGGCTAATTAATCTTCAAGCGCTTTTACGCCAGGTAGCACTTTGCCTTCCATATATTCTAAAAGGGCACCGCCCCCCGTACTTACATAACTAACATGCTCAGTCATACCAAATTTAGAAACAGCTGCAGCTGAATCGCCACCCCCAATCAAAGAGAATGCGCCACGCTCAGTAGCGGCAACAACCGCATCAGCAACTGCCTTAGTCCCCTTTGCAAAAGTATCAAACTCAAAGACACCCATTGGACCATTCCACAATAAAGTATTAGAAGCTAAGATAATATCTGCAAAATGTGAAGCCGATTCAGATCCTATATCCAAACCCTCTTTATCCGCTGGAATCTCATCATTTGGACCATTGTAAACATTGGCATCATTTGAAAACTTATCCGCAATCTGCGCATCTGTTGGAAGCACTAAATTCACGCCCTTTTCATCCGCTTTTTCAATTAATTTGTTAGCAAGATCAAGCTTATCCAATTCAACCAAGGACTTCCCAATTTCGCCACCACGAGCTTTAACAAAGGTATAAGCCATACCGCCACCGATAACTAAATTGTCTACCTTATCCAATAAGGCTTCAATTAATTCGATCTTATCAGATACCTTAGCCCCACCCATAATTGCTGTAAATGGACGTTCAGGCTTGTTCATCACCTTCTCAGCATTCGCAATTTCCGCAGCCATTAGATAGCCAGCATATTTCTTATCCTTAAAAAATGAAGCTACAACAGCTGTGGAAGCATGTGCACGGTGTGCCGTTCCAAAGGCATCATTTACATAGACATCACCCAGTTTAGCCAATTTCTCAGCAAAAGCAAGGTCGCCTTTCTCCTCTTCCTTATAGAAACGTAGGTTTTCTAATAATAAAACCTCACCCGCTTGTAAAGCCGCAGCTTTCGCAGTCGCCTCATCGCCAATACAATCAGCAGCGAAAGCAACATCTACACCCAAAACCTGAGACAAATGGCTTACAATATGCTTTAAAGAATACTTATCTGTAGGACCATCTTTTGGTCTACCCAGATGCGACATTAAAATAACCGACCCACCATCTTTAAGTACCTTTTTTAGGGTAGGAAGAGCTCCCTGAATCCTATTATCATCTGTTATATTAAAATTCTCATCCAAAGGCACATTAAAATCCACACGGATTAAGGCTTTCTTTCCTGAGAAGTTTACATCATCAATTGTTTTCATATCCTATTTATTCATCGTTAAGTTGATTCCATCAAATGGAAACTAAAAGTATAAAAAAAAGGGGCCGTATCAAAAAATATTAGTAGATAGGCTTTCTTTTTTATAAATATATCCCAGCCCTATTAAGAATAGCATTATGAGATCCGAATTAAAGCCCCTATTTAGCGGCAGCTTATCACTTAAGTAGGCCTAGAACACAGCTAATAATCTAGATACCCTAAAATCCATGGCTTAGTTTTTGTTGACCTGTCATAATGCTCAAAAATTGGGCAGCATACAATACGTAGAACTAATAAAGACTCGATTCATGAAATTTAAAACACTCCTAACCGGGCTACTTATTGCTGGCGGGCTTCACAGCTTTGCACAGGAAGCTACCCCTACGACTCCAACCAAAAACTGGACAATTAAAGGGGAAAACACCTTTCTTATTAATCAAAGTTCCTTCTCCAACTGGGCAGCCGGAGGAATCAACTCTTTTGCTGGAAACCTAGCCTTAAACTATGACTTCAACTACAAGAAAGACAAGTGGAGCTGGGACAACAAGGCTATTCTAGCTTATGGTAGAACCTTTCAGGATGCTACTAAATGGCGTAAAAACGATGACCGTCTAGTTTTAAACAGCTTATTAGGACTTAAAGCAAGTGAATATTGGTTGTACACCTTCTATATGAACTTTAACACCCAGTTTACGGATGGCTATGATTACAAGTCGGACAATACACTAGGCAATGACGGCAAGGCTATTTCGCGATTCTTTGCCCCAGCCTACTTGACATTTGGACCGGGTATGGCCTTTAAAAAATCTGATAATTTCAGGGTAAATATATCTCCAGTTGCGGCACGCTTTGTAATGGTAGAAGACACGGCCTTGCGCAGCAGATATGGAGTTGATACCGATAAATTTGCAAGGGCTGAATTTGGTACATCCTTGGATGCCTACTATAAGGTAAACCTAATGGAAAATGTATCCTTGGAAAATATACTTAAACTCTATTCCGACTACCTCGACAAGCCAAAAAACATAGATGTAGACTATACCGCCAACTTGTTTATGAAGGTCAACAGCTTTGTCTCGGTCAATGCCGGCGTACAATTAATCTATGACGACAATGTATCTGTTCCCAAGTCGAATGGCAGCATTGGCAAAGGCTTACAGCTCAGACAAATCTTTGGCGCTGGGGTTACCTACAAGTTTTAAGAAAAGTCCAAGACATAAAAAAACGACCAGGATACCTGGTCGTTTTTTTTATAAAAGAGTGCCAAGTCCTCCCTACCTGATCTCCAAGGTATAGGGCATCCGAGCTTGTATGCCTGTGCTTTTGCTAATAGTTCTTAATTGTTCTATATAAGTGCGGTACTCTCCTAGCTCATCAGCCATCATCCACATCTTGATTTTTTCCTTTGAAGTGCTTAAAAGTGAAGCAAATGGATCTTTAACCGCAGGGTATGACACCAGCTTGTAGGCATCCAACTTGGCCTTACTAGCAGCAGCCAGTACAGCACGATCCAAGCCCCCAATACCATCTACTAGGCCATTTAATAGTGCTTGCTCACCCGTCCAAACTCGACCTTGACCGATGCTATCCACAGCTGAAACGGACATCTTTCTACCTGTAGACACCTTGGTGGTAAAGGTGTTGTACACCCGATTGACTTCTGCCTGAATAATCGCTTGCTCTTCCATCGTGAGAGGTCTTGCTGGCGAAGTCATTAAGTCCGCATACTTGCTCGTCTTCACAGCATCAACATGTATCCCTAACTTATTGTTCAACAAGCTTTTCATATTTGGAATTAAGCCAAATACGCCAATAGATCCCGTAAGTGTTTCTTTCTCCGCAAAGATAGAATCGGCCAATGCAGCGATATAATAGCCCCCAGAAGCAGCATAATCCCCCATAGAAACCACCACAGGCTTTACCTTTTTAGTCAATTCAATCTCCCGCGCAATAATATCAGAAGCCAAAGCCGAGCCGCCTGGTGAATTAACACGCAAAACAACAGCCTTCACACGATCATCACGACGCAACTTGCGCAACTCTCTAGAAAAACGTTCGCCCCCAATATCTTCGGCAGATCCTTCACCATCTACAATATTGCCATAGGCATAGAGCACCGCAATACGATTAGTAGAAGACTCTGAAGGGGTAATGGTATTGTAATCTAGAATTGAAATCGTAGGAATATCCTTCTTCTCATCAACCTCTAGACGTTTCTTTAATAGACTTAAGAGCTCGTCTTTATACATAATCTTGTCCACAAACTTCAGGCGTTGCGCATCCTCAGGATTACGTATCATATAAGCATCGGCCACAAGGCGCAGCGAATCCACACTAATCTTACGTGCTTCTGAAATATTCCCCAAGAATGAGGCATACAGACTATTCAGATAAGAGGTCATCTGCTCCCGATTGGCCGCACTCATCTCATTGAGCAAGAATGGCTCCACAGCGGACTTATACGTACCAACCTTTACAACCTGCATCTCCACACCGAGTTTATCTAAGGCCTCCTTCATAAAGGTAACCGAAGAAGACAAGCCCTTAAACTCAAGCGATCCTGCTGGATTAATATAGATTTCATCTGCTACAGATGCTAAATAATAACCTTTCTGTGTATACACATCGCTATAGGCGATTATAAACTTGCCAGACTTCTTAAAATCCATCAGTGCATCCCGTACCTCCTTTAAGGTCGCCATGCCTGCATTTACTGAAGATGGATTTAAATAAATACCTTTTATACGATTGTCGGTCTTGGCCGCTTCAATTCTCGACAAAACATCGTTCAATCCCAGTGACTTTACCGATCCATAACCCGGAATATCCAAGCCTTCCAAAGGATTTGTCGTCGTCCGCTCCGGAATTTCGTGATTCAGAGACACATATAAAACGGCGTTATTAGGCACGCTGGACTCCTTACTATTGCCCATCTGATTAACTGTAGAGGTCACCAGGGCTACCAAGAGAAAGAATAATAGCACCACAACGATCCCTATTCCGGTAATTGTCGCTAAAACATACTTAAAAAACGATTTCATAACATGATTATTTTGAAATATCTAAATTAAACCTTTCTTTTGAACTATTCGTAATTTTATAAAATATGCTTAACATTTCTAGGATATGAACCAGGTCTTTCTTCTTTTAGGTGCAAACCTAGGCGACCCAATTCAGCAACTGAATGAGGCCGTTCATGCTATCCAAAGCCAAATAGGAACTATTCAGGCAAAATCAAGCATATACAATTCTGAGGCTTGGGGTGTAACCGATCAGCCCCTGTTCTTTAATCAGGCGATTTGTCTTGAAACTGAACTTTCCCCCTTGGAACTATTGGATGCCACGCAGGAAATTGAAAATAAATTAGGGCGTGTGCGCCTCAGCAAATGGGGAGCAAGGGTGATTGACATAGATATACTCTATTACAATGACTTAGTTTATGAGGATGATAGATTGAGTATACCACATCCCCTCTTGCAGGAGAGAAATTTTGTATTAATCCCCTTAAATGAGATTGCACCGATGAATATTCATCCAAAACTTCAAACAAGCAATCATGATTTATTGTTATCTTGTACAGACACTTTAAAAGTAACTATTCAGCTGCCATAATAAAATGAACGAAAATTTTAAAATTATCAATCCCGCGGCCATCTCTGCAAACCTGATGGACAATAAGATCATTATTAAAAAAATTCTTACACTTTATCAAACGCAAACCCCAATAGACTTTGAAGATTTACGCAATGCTATTCTGGCACAAGATCATGCTGAAATAGCCAGTAGAGCGCATCATATTAAGCCAACCCTAGGCTATATTGGTGCCAGCTCCTTACATACCCTCTTTCAAGAGCTAGAGTATGCAGGTAAAAACAAGGTATCCATGCAGGATATTTTAGTGAAATTTGCACGTGTAGAAAAAGAATACAACACCTTAATGGAGGAAATAAACCTCTATGTTAGTACGATTTAGAGCGCTTCTCTGCTGCAAAATGTAGATAAGAAAACCCAAAATAACTCACCAATATTATCGGCAAAGCCACAAACTTTAAGAGGATTAACAAGCCCACACTTAAGAGTAAAAAGATATACTTAAACTTATTGTCAGCCCATGCCAAGGAAGAGAGCTTCATGCTGAAAAGTCTTAATTCAGAGACCAATAAGATACTACAAACTAGGCTAATAATAAAAAGTACAGGTACATTATAAACCAGAGCGGGGTAAGACTCCGCTATAAAAGGCAAGGACACGATAAAGAAGGTATTCATCGGTGTATTTAAGCCTATAAAATCAGTAGATTGACGCTCGTCAATATTAAATTTCGCAAGTCTTAAGGCTGAAAAGACCGTTATTATAAAAGCAAAATATGGCAGGTAAATATTGTCCGTACTGGACTGCAACAAGGTGTATACCACAACCCCAGGCAGGAAGCCAAAGCTGACCATATCCGCCAAGGAATCCAATTCTTTTCCAATAATGGATTTCACATTTAGCGCACGCGCAACCATGCCATCAAAAAAATCA
>JASLCA010000108.1 GCA_030146225.1 Sphingobacterium sp.
ACTACGCAGCAACTTCCATTGGCGCAATTAGCTTTTCTCCAAAAGTGCGTTCCCTGGATTCCTTAAACATTAAAATAGCGGATAATATTGGGAAAGAAATCTATGATCTTATTAAAAATAACGATACTAAGGTTTCCTCAAATGCAAACTTTCGCGAATACTTTAAGGGCTTAGCCTTAGTTCCAGACAATAATAATACCACGGCACTTGCTTTTAGTGATACCCTGAAGTTCAGTATTAACTACAGTTATACAGGTACAGATGGCTTTAAGAAAAAAGCTTCGAAAGTATTAAGCATTATTCAGTCCGAATTACAACATAATTATATTGAATACGACCGATCAGGAACTGACTTTGCAGCATTATCCTTAAGCAAAAAAGAAATTAAAACCAGCGAGACCGCAGGATTAACTTTTGTACAAGCTGGTACAGGAGTTGTAGCGAAAATGACATTCCCATCGTTAAAGGAATTCCTTTTGGACGATAAGGTGTCTATTAACAAGGCGGAGTTGGTGATTGAGACAACCTCTACGACTACAAATACCATGTATAATGCACCAAATAGTTTGATGCTTTTCGTAGCTGATGCTGATGGAATACCTATTAACTACATCACCTCTGCATATGGATCAGGGATACAACAAGTGGGCTTTTCAGGTGGTAACCAAATTGGAAAAAATGGCACCTATACCTTTAACTTGATCTCTTATCTTAAGTTTGTGAAGTCTACAAGCTTTTATGATGATAAATCACTGTACCTAAGCGCAGCAAGCCCGAGCTTGTTCAGTACGTTTAATACAGCATTTATAGCGAAGGAAAACGCAAAACCTAAAATTAAATTGAATATATTGTACACTAAATTTAAATAAGTTTATGAATAAGAAAAATTGGCTCTCGTTGATTATAGTTTGCGCTATGGCTCTTACGGCTTTCAACTCATGTAGCAAAAAGGACGACGGAACTACAGGAGATAATGGCCCTGACGAATGGGATAGAGTTAGTATTTTCACTAGCGATCCTAGAAACGGAGCAGCAGGATTTGCAATCAACAATGTTGGTTACGTAGTTGGTGGCTATGTAAAGAATGAAGGCGTAGTTAATGACGGATCTTCTCTTCGTAACAATGCGTGGGTTAAAATAGCAGACTTTCCAGGAACAGCACGTCAAATGGCAGTTGGTTTCGCTATAAATGAAACAGGTTATGTAGGTTTAGGTTCGACTGGAACTGAAGACTTAAATGACTTCTACAAATATGATTCTAAATCGGATACTTGGACTAAAATTGCTGACTTCCCTGGAAGAGCACGTTATGGAGCAGTAGCCTTTACACTAGGCAATGTTGCTTATGTAGGTTTAGGATCGACAAAAACTGAGGCTAGATTTAGTGATTTCTACAAATATGATCCTGCTACAGACAAATGGACTGAAGTTCCTACTCCTTTCAAATACAAAAAAGCTTTTGCTTTCGCATTTGTAATTGGAGATAAAGCTTATGTTGGTGGTGGTTTAGCAAATAGCTCTAACCTTCCTGAAGATTTCTACTCTTTCGATGGTAAAGACTGGAAACCATTAGCTGATCTTAATAGAAAAGATGACAAGTATACCTATGATGCTAGAAAGTACAGTGCTGGATCATTTGTTATCGGAAACTATGGCTATGTAGTTAGTGGTAGAAATGGTTCAAGCATTACAAACTCTGTTTGGAAGTATGAGCCAGCTACAGATTCATGGACGGACAAGCACCAAGCTTTAACAGCTGACGCGCGTGAAAAAGCAGTATCATTCACTTTGAATGATAAAGGCTATATCGTTACAGGGGTTAATGGATCGTTTATCTTTGATAGCAATTTCGAATTTACGCCAGTGCGTTAAGCAACGAAAAAAATAATATAAAAGCCGTTCAAGAAATTGAACGGCTTTTTTTGTGCTATTCACAAAAAATGATAGGGATCAAAATTTTCGCAGTAAATTTTAATTAACTTTGCGAGATAATTAATATTAAACACATTAAACGCCGTTTGCAGCGGTATCAATGCATATGAGTATATACCAAACATTACTGTACTACTGTTACAGTCCCATTGAAAATGCGGAAGAATTTGCCGCTCAACATCTAGAATTCTGTAAATCCCTGAACCTTGTAGGCCGTATTATCGTGGCTGAAGAGGGACTCAACGGCACTGTTTCAGGCACAATAGAAGCCTGTAAAGCCTATATGGATGCGATTTATGCGGATGGAAGGTTCAACAAAACCGAGTTTAAGATAGACAGTGTAGATGAGCCATCCTTTATTAAGATGCACTGCCGATACAAGCCAGAGATTGTACACTCCGGCTTAAGAGATCCAAAAGAGATTGATCCCAATACACAAACGGGGATACACCTTGCTCCTCAGGAGTTCATGGAAATGAAAGATCAAGAGGATGTCGTTATTTTGGATGTACGCTCCAACTACGAGCATAATGTAGGCCGCTTCAAGAATGCCATTACCCTGGATATAGAAAACTTCCGGGAGTTCCCAGAGAAGATTAAGGAGTTAGAACAGTACCGCGGGAAGAAAATCCTAACCTATTGCACCGGCGGTATTAAATGTGAAAAAGCCTCAGCACTCTTGTTAAAAGAAGGCTTTGAGGATGTTTACCAATTACATGGTGGCATTATCAAATACGGTAAGGAAGCTGGAGGAAAGGATTTCGAAGGGCAATGCTATGTCTTTGATAATCGCGTCACAGTGGATGTAAATGATGTCAACCCATCCGTAGTGTCTACCTGTAAGAATTGTGGCACCACAACGGCTAAAATGATCAACTGCGCCAATGCCCTATGCAATGAGCACTTCACACAATGTGATGCCTGCGGTTGGGAACTAAGCGGTTGTTGTTCGGAGGCCTGTAAGGCAAAGCCAAACAATCGTGAGTATGATGGCACAGGTTATTATGTAAAAGTCCCCCAGCCTGTAAACCTTGAAAAAATCAGTAAAAGAAAACATAAAAACTTCCCCCCGAAAGAGGAAGTTGAATCCGAATAAAAAAAGCCGCTTAAGTAAGCGGCTTTTTTCTTAAATTAGAGCTGTAGCCTGATTATGTTTTCAACTTGAGCTATCAAGTACATTACTATGAAAAAGAACTTTGGTATAAAAGATATTGCTCAAATGCTAGGGATATCCGTCTCTACGGTTTCCAGAGCATTACGTGATGCTTACGATGTTAACCCAGAGACCAGAAAGAAGGTATTAGAACTTACCGAAAAGCTAAACTTTAAACTGAACAAAAATGCCTCTGCCTTAGCTTCAGGAAGCACGAAGAATATTGGGGTAGTCATCCCCTTTATTACCAATTACTACTTTTCTACAGTAATTTCTGGAATACAAGAGGAGGCATATAATCAAGGTTATAATATTATCCTATACCTCACCAATGATGATATTCAACGCGAAAAGAAATTAATTGAAAACATTGCGACCTCAAGCCTTGATGGACTGTTAATATCCATCTCTTCTGATTCTACCAATATAGACCATTTTGAAACCCTTATTAAGGAGGACTTTCCAAAGGTGTTTTTCGACAGGGTA
This sequence comes from Sphingobacterium sp., assembly GCA_030146225.1. Lineage (GTDB taxonomy): Bacteria > Bacteroidota > Bacteroidia > Sphingobacteriales > Sphingobacteriaceae > Sphingobacterium. The sequence continues at coordinate 3,572 of JASLCA010000108.1, forward strand.
CCAAAGGATATAAAAGCATCGAAAGTCTTGCAGAGCGATTTCGATGGCGCCTATCAGGCCACAAATTATTTAATTAATAAAGGCTATAACAAAATTGCTCATATTGCAGGCCCCGAAGAACTTGTCTTTACCCAAGAAAGGCTTAGGGGCTATAAACAAAGCTTAGCCGAGGCTAAGCTTGCCTACCGCGAAGATTACGTTGTATTTTCTGGATTTACCCAAGGGGATGGCTATGCGGATACAGCGCGTTTACTAAGCTTAAAAGAGCCCCCAAATGCGATATTTGCTGTAAATGACCGTAAGGCCGTAGGCGCTATACAAGCCCTTAAAAAAGCGGGGATTAAGGTTGGCAAAGAGGCGGGAGTCATTGGCTTTACCAATGATCCCATTGCTACAGTTATTGAACCAAATCTCACGACCATTGAAGAGCCGGCCTTTGAGATTGGTCTACAAAGCTGCAAACTTTTAATCCGACATATTAAAAACAAAGCCTTCGAAGCTCATGAGATCCTGATTCCAGGCCGTTTAATAGAAAGGGAATCTGTGTAGCATATTTCTACTGCGCATACACAACCTTGCCCTTGATAATCGTCTTTAAAATATGGATATTCTTATCAAATAGGACTAAGTCTGCTTGTTTACCCTTCTCAATCGTCCCTGTATGGTCCAGAATATTTAATAGACGAGCCGGATTCCTTGTCAGCATTTGAACCGCTTGTTCTAGTTGAAGGCCAGCTATATCCCGCATGGTGCGGATCAACTGATCTGCGGTAGCGATACTGCCTGCAAATGAACTGCGATCAGGAAGTTTTGCAACCCCCTCTTCAATAATCACCGGAAGTCCATTGCTTTTACCGCCCAATATGCTAGCAGTATCCTGCGTACCAGCAGCACGCATGGCATCTGTAATTAAGATAATTTGATCAGGCTGCTTTACCTTACAAATTAGTTTGAGGAAGGGTTCAGGCAGATGTACACCATCCGCGATAATCTCCACATCAATCTCATCTAACAATAGGCAAGTTTCAATAGCTCCCGCATAACGATGGGCATTTTTTCGGGTCATCCCCGACATGCCTGAATAAAGGTGAGTCGCAAGCCTATAGCCATAATTTAAACCTTTTAAAATCTCCGAGTACACGGCATCGGTATGCGCTAAGGCAGGTAATACACCCTTAGCGAGTAGTGCACTGCCAAACTCCAATGCCCCTGGCAGTTCTGGAGCGGCACTCCAACGGCGAATATGATGTCCATATTTTTCCAGGATAGGAAGGTACTCTTTAGCATCCGGATTTCTGATATACCGTGGGTCTTGTGCACCACGCTGATTCATAGCAAAGTAAGGCCCCTCTAAGTGCAAGCCTAAGAATTGTGCCCCAGCCGAGTTTAAGCTTAGCGCTTTCTCATAGACATCAAAAGTTTCTAGTAAAAGATCCTGTTCACTCGTTAAGGTCGTAGGCAGCATAGCGGTTGTACCAAACTTAGCATGCGTCTCAGCAATTGTCAAGTAGGCCTCTAGCTCATTGTCCATAAAGTCAGCTCCGCCCCCGCCATGAACATGAATATCTATAAATCCTGGCGAAAGATACATGCCTTGGGCGTCAATAATCTTTCCAGAAGAAGGATTTCTTTGCCCCTTTGACTGATCCCCAACTTCCACAATTCGTCCCCCAGCTAGGGATACCCAACCCTGCTGAATAATTTCAGTAGGGGAAATAACTTGTGCATTAATAATATGTAGCATGGTATTTAGCGTTTATTCCAAGCGGTGATTTTATGACCATAAAAGGCGTAAAAGACAATATACAAAAAGCAGGGAACCAGTACCCAATAGGCAAGTTGTTCATTTGTCTTGTCCGCAATTGCTCCATAAACCATGGGTAGTATGGCATTCCCGCTTAAGCCCATAATAAGTAAGGCGGATCCCTGTTTAGCATACTTGCCTAGTCCATCCAAAGCCAAAGGCCAGATACCAGCCCAAATCAAAGCATTGGGGAGGCCAATAAAGATCAGAAACCAGATCGAGAGGTTCATATCATGCCCCATCCAACCCACATTTATACGCAGTACACAAACTAAGACCGCAAAAACCAAACCCAATACACTACAGATCTGCAACATACGCTTTTGACTGAGGACCTTGGGAATAAGCATAATTCCTAGAAGGTAACCAATAATGGTCGCAGAAAGGGTGTATGAAGGAAGGGTCTTGGCATCCAATAAGGAAATACCCATAGCGCCAGCATAATTTATGACCGTATCAATCGCGATTACCTGCGTTCCCACATGCAGAAAGATCGCAATTGCACCAAGTACCAAATGCGGGAACTGAAATAGACTAGTCTTTGCCTGGTGCTCAGCCTCCTCTGCCGGGTTTTCAATCTCTGGCAAGGGAGAATAGCGTACAAACATGCCAATAAGGAATAAGACAATCGCCATAACTGTATAGGGTAGCACAACCCGAAGGATGAGCTCATCCAAAGCCGCAGCGCGAGCGAGTTCATCCATATTTGGCAGCGCAGAGAAAAGAGCTTTGTCTGTGGGTCTTAAAACAGCCCAAGAAAATGCAAGGGGAGCAAGAATCCCTGCCCCCTTATTGCAAATACCCATCATGCTAATACGCTGCGCCGCTCGCTCCTTGTCACCAATAAGGGTAATGTAGAGATTTGCTACCGTTTGTAAGATGGCCAAGCCCGTACCCAAGGTAAAAAGTCCCAAGAGAAAGATACCGTAAGTTCGACCATAGGCCGCAGGCACAAAGAGTAAAGCCCCAAAGGCCATAATCCAAAAGCCAATCACAATTCCCTTTTTATAGCCCACCCGCTTCAATAAATAAGAAGATGGCATGGACATAACGAGATAGGATATGTAAAACGAAAAGGCAACCAAATAGGATTGGAAGTTCGTAAGCTCACAAGCAATTTTAAAATATGGAATGAGTATGGCGTTGACCCAGGAGACAAAGCCAAAGATGAAAAACATCAATCCAATAATCCCAATCGAAATGTATGTGCTCTTTTTATCTAAATGCGGAGTGGTCATAGGTAAGGCTTAAAGTAATGAAGCGGATCCTTGATCCAAAAAGACGACACAGTCGCTGTGATTTTGTAAAATACTCGAAGGATGCATGTTGGTTACAGGCAGGGTAAGGCAGTTTAAAACAGCCTTAGCTTTCCTTTCATCAGGCACAGCCGCAATAATTTTCTGAGACTTCATAATTTGTTTGATAGACATTGAAATAGCTTGCTTTGGGACCTCATCTACCGATGCAAACCAGCCTTCGCCCAATTGTTGTTGACGACATTGCAAATCAAGGTTTACTATTAAATACGGGTTTTCTACCTCAAAATCTGCTGGCGGATCATTAAAGGCCAAGTGCCCATTCTCCCCAATTCCTACAAAAGCCAGATCAATGGGAAATTGCTTGATCTTATGCTCCAAGCGTAGGCATTCTTCTTCAGGATTGTTTTCTCCATTAATTAACACCACCTCTAATAAGTCCCCAACCTGATCCACAAATCTTTCAGTAAGGTACTTTCTAAAGCTTGCCTTATGTGTAATCGGCATCCCAATATACTCGTCTAAGTGGAACATCCGCACTTTCGACCAATCAATATCCTGGTCATTAACCAATGCCGCTATGGTCTCGAACTGACTCTGTCCAGTAGCTAAAATAATATTTGCTTCGCCACGTTTAGCAATAGCTTCTTTAATCCATGTCGCACCTAATTCTCCGGCATGCGCTCCCAATTCCTGGCGGGTTCCCAATCTTTCAATTTTCATTTATATAGTAAGTTTAGTCGAAATTATAATTGTATAACTTGGGTGGTACCACCCTTTTCAAGATTAATGTCATGCACTTTATTACCTTTCCAACGCCCCATGCTAAAGTCTGGGATTGCGATGGGTTTAGATCCATTGGCCACCGACCACTCACTTAGCGGGCCTATTGCACTCCAAGAAGCGGCATCATAGACATCCATGTCCACAGGCAGACCATTTCTGAGGCAGTCTATTAGACGCCAGTCCATCATAAAGTCCATACCTCCATGCCCCCCAATGCTTTGTGCCAATGCCCCAATATGCTTGATAATCTTGGGCTCATGCGCCACCCTTAGTTCCGTTAATGCCGCTTCACTTAAGAAGTCTTCGTGACCAATGGCAATTTTGCCTGGCAGCGGATATTTCTGAGCAAAAGCTTGCGTACCACTCACCAGATGTATTCTAGAATAGGGTCTTGCTGTTGTAACATCATGTTGCAGAGATATAGTGGCCCCACTATGGGTCATAATCTGAGAGATATTCATATTCCCACGAAATAGTTTCCCCATATGCGCTGCTGGCCGTTTATCAGTTTTAGACACTGCCAACGCCTTCTTCTCCAACATAAAATCTCGGGAAGACATAGAGGTCATAAACTCCATCTTATTGCCTCGATTGATATTCAGTACTTGCGCTATAGGCCCCAAGCCATGCGTAGGATACAGATTGCCATTGCGCGTTGTATTTTCCTTTAAACGCCAGAAGTCATACCTTTTTTCCTCGTCAAAGAAACTGTTTAAAATATCATGAATATAAGCTCCTTCACAGTGCACTATATCCCCAAAAAAGCCTTGACGCGTAAGGTTTAAGGTCAATAGCTCAAAGAAGTCATAACAACAGTTTTCTAGGATTACACAATGCTTTTTTGTCTTCTCTGAAGTCATTACCAAGCGCCAACAATCTTCAACACTACAGGCCGCCGGAATTTCTAAAGCAACATGTTTCCCTTGTTCCATGGCGTAAACAGCCATCTCGGCATGCGTGGCCCAGTGGGTTGCAATGTATACCAAGTCAATATCTTCCCGCTTGCACATCTCCTTCCAGGCATCTGCATTAGCTGTATACAGTTGTGCAGGATGCCCCTTTGAGGCAATCCTATCTTTCGCAAAAGCTGCTTTTTCTGGGCGTACATCACAAATCCCTTGAATTTTCACACCCTCTATTCGGCTCATCCTTTCTACTGCTGCCGAACCTCTATTTCCAACACCAATAAAGGCCAGCCCAACCGTATCTATTGCTGGTGCAGCATACCCCGACATATTGAAAATCGGTTTATAGCCCCGCTCCGCTTGCTTTAATATATGTTTTAAGTCGTCTGTATCCTTGTTATCCAAGGCCGCGGTAAGCGTTAAAGGCTTACTCACCAAGCCTAAACCTGCTAGGCCAGATAATTTTAGAAATGATCTTCTGTTTGTCGCCATGATTATTTAGTTAAAGTGGATTTCACTACTTGCATTTAATTTAGATCTTAACTGTTTTACTTTTTGTATAAACTCTTGCTTGCCAAGCCCAGATATTTCCACACCAGACATGCCCAATAAGCCATCCACCTGAAGCGGTGCTTGACTTAATCCCATAAGCAGCAGCACATCTCCCCACTCAATAATTCCTGGGATATGTACCCCCATATTGATCGCTTGCTTACCCTTGGTCGCGTTGTCAGCATAGTCAGGAACATAGCTGTAGGGCAGATCCTGAAGGAGGTATTGGTACTTGTTTTCATTTAAAACATTGTGCAGCAAAGCCGCAATAGCTGTTTCACGATTAGCTACTACTACTTTTTCCTGCCCACTATAACGCTCTGCGAGATAGCTAAGGGCTATGCTCATCTCGGAAAGCCAGGTGGCCATTATATTTTCTCCCATCCAAGTAAAGGATCGCGAAAGCGTATGAAATCGGGGTAATTGACCGTCAATATGATCTCCTTTAAGCGAACTTCTTTCACCTAAGCCCAATAGATCCACTAGAATAACTGTTTGCCCCTGATTCTGCCAGTCACTTAATTGGGCGCTGGATACCGCGCTATTTCCCTCAGCATTGAATACCACCTTTACCTGGCTCGGGGGCTGTGAACTAGGAAAAATAATTAAGGGGATCAGTTGCCCGCTATTACTACTCAGCACAATACGCTCATAGGCTTCCGCAGCAGGAAGAGCAGTTGCTGTTGGCATATTCGGCAGTGTATAATTCAGTTTATCCCTAAGAGCATTTAATTTTATTGTCCGATCAAGCTGACCTGTAGACAAGATGGAATCTTCCATTTCCTGAGCCTGCCTATGCAGATAGGTAAGGGTTGTCGCAACAGATTTTCTCTTGTCAGGACTATCAAGCACTTGTAAGTCCTGCATAGGTACTTCTTGAAATAGGGTGTCGATTTGCTTGTTTGCCATTTTAAAATGTTTGTTAAACCAGAACAAGGCCTCTAGCTGCATTTCTGCCGTATAATCATGCTGCACATCAAAAATCTCATAGGCTAAATTGTCTTTCACCCCAGCTTTCTCATACTGCACAGTAGCCGCATTATAGGTTTTTAACATCTCATAGACATTGAAGGCTGCATTACCATCCCGAAGTGCAGAAAGTATTTTCACAGCTCTAGGCTGCATGGAGGCGATCAGATCACTCTTTTCAAAATGTAATAAGCCTGCGGGGTGTAATTCGCAGACGCAATTACTGTTTAGGATATAAGCTTGAAACGTCCCTATGCTAACCACGGGTACTGCCGCCGCTATCCTTTTGTCGAGCGCCGTTAACCAAAGGGTTTGATTCCCCCCTCCACTGGCACCTGTCGCTCCTATCTGCGTTTTATTCACATAAGGCAGTGACTGTAGTAGGTCAATAGCCCGTTGATTATCTAGCAACTGCATACCCATTAAGGGGATGCCTAGATCGAGTAAGGCCGAGCCCAAGCTAGCTCCGTGGTACTCGTGTTTATGATTTGAACCCCTTTCACCTGCACCCCAAGCATCAATATTTAGGCATACATAGCCGTTCTTGGCAAATAGTTGTGCGGTTTGCTGAACTATTTGGCCAGACTTGCCATCTGGCCAATGCCCATGACTATTGATTACCGCCGGAAAGGGTCCTTCCCCCTTAGGTATATACAGGTGGGCAGGCACATAAACGCCTGCTACACTCTGAAATAAAAGATGTTGCAAGGTAAAGCTGCCATAATCTATCGCCTTCAGAAATTGAATATCCTGCTCCCCCAGCTTAGCTTTGTCAAGCCCTAGGTTTGTCCGTATTTGCTCAGGAATAGACTTACTGCTGCTAAGCCTGTTTTTTTCCAATGCACTTAACTTATCCCAGACATACACCGTGGTTCTATCCAGATCCTTGGGCATATCCAAGACATAAGGTATTTTGTTCATGCTTTGTGCATATAGTTTACTCGTCATCTTTATTCCTAAGCCAGTGAATACAATTAGACAGCAAATTAAGCTTAATCTACGTCCCACCATAGTCGTGTTGCCGCATTGTCTTTGCCACCTAATAAGGCTCTTCCTTTATTTAATTCCTGTAAGTTATTGGTCTCCTCTGTCAAGGGATAAGGCATGCGCTTGATAAAGGTGCCAATGGGCAGGTCTGGATTTTCAGAAAGCAATAAATCATACATTTTAGGGTATCCAGAGCGCCTAAAGTCCGCCCAAGCTTCCATCCCATCCGGGAAGATGGCTAACCACTTCTGGGTGCCGATCTGTTGCCGTTGGAGTGCAGCATCTGTAGCCCATGCAATAGGGGTATTGGCTACCGCTGGAGAATTGTGAAAATCTTCAGGAGCAGCAGGCTTTAGGTTGGAATTTAAGTATGCCTGTATGGCTGATGCATCCGTCACGCCCCACTGTTGCATGCTTAGCTTGATGCCCTCTTCATAGAGTTCCTTTGCCCCCTGTCCCATATTCCAACCATTCAAAGCCCCTTCAGCACGTAGGAAATAGGATTCTGCTGCACACATAATATGAAAGCGCTGCGTTAGTTGCCCCTCTAATACATTGCCATTGTATTTTACCCAATAGGTCCCCACATTAGAGTTGGCTGGAGATTGGTTCCGGACATTGCCGAGATCTGTGGAGCTCATGCCGTTTCTAAGGCTATTAAATTTTTGTTGCGATTGATTGGGTTGAAAATAGGCTTTCAAGCGAGGGTCAGCATAGCCCTTTAGGTAAGAGGCGATGGTAGAACTCATCGCAAACTCATTCCAAACCGCAACTTGTGAAAGTCCATTCGTATCATTCCCATTTAAGGCTTTGGCTAAGGATGCATTTTGCAGGTTGGTCAGCATCACCCCAGATGCCACGGCGGCTTCCGCCTCAGCCTTTGCTTTTGAGGGGTTTATCTTGGAAATACGCAAAGCTAAACGCAAGCGTAAAGAGTTTGCATAGGCAATCCAGTTGTTGACATCCCCATTGTACATCAACTCATAGCCTTCATAGACTTTCGTTCCCGCGGGCAGCGCCTTTAAATTGTCCACAGCCTGGGTAAGCCTATTGAAAAAGTCATCATAGATCTTGTCCATCGCATCATATGGAATTACATCCTTCGCCTCGGCCGCATCAAAATAAGGAATAGGGCCAAACTGATCTGTTAAGCGATGAAAGGTATAGACCCATTGTATATTTGCTAAGGCTGCCTCAGCAGAATTGGGTTCTACATTAGTTAAAATTGACTTTAATTGGGGAGCTGTATCTACATACACCACAGTCCAAAACCGGCGTTGCCAATCTGGTGTCAGCATATAGCGGTCTGAACGAAAGGAGGTGGTGGTTAAAGCAAAATACTGTGCATATAAATCTGGCCCTAAGTTTTGTACGGTTTGGTAGAAGGACCTATTCAATGCCGCAGAAGATTGTGCCTTGGCAAACATAAAAGGCCTTTCGCGCGCACCAACTTGCGTAAGATTGTTGGGATCTATGTTTTTTGTTTCAAAATCTTTTGTACAGGACAAGAGCCCTAAACTCAATATTGTACTATATATAATCGATCTTTTCATGATTCGTAAGATTAAAATGTCAACTTAAGATTTAGCCCATAAGTACGTACCGAGGGTGGTAAACCTACCTCTACCCCTTGATAATTCCCCGCACCCAGGGCCCCCTCTGGGTCTATAGGGTTCTTTATCTTCCCGAGCCCAGGAATATCGAGCTTGGACTTCCCGCGGAAGAAGAAGAATAAGTTCCTACCTGAGATTGAGATTTGGGCACTTTGAATTCCTTTGATAGCACCTGTATTTAGCTTGTAGCCAATGGAAAGCTCGCGCATCCGCACATTCGTCATATCGTAGGTGAAAAAATCACCCCAAGCATCTCTCCCATTCTGACCTACTTTCTGCCATAAATCTTGGGCGCTTATTGCAGCAGTATTTATCGACCCATCGGCTTGTACAGCATCTAGAATAAGTCCGCCCTCCCGATATTGCTCGGTAAAGTCTGCTACCCCATAAGAGGCTAGATAAGCCGCTGTTCCAGATACAATTTCACCACCAATACGAGCGTCAATCAGGGTATTCAGGCTAAAGTTTTTGTAGTTCAGGTTGTTGGACCAGCCCAACAAGGCTTTAGGGTTGAAATTGCCAAGCTTTTGGTTGGCTTCAACGACTGGAAGCCCCTTTGCATCAACAACATACTTCCCTGAGTTTGGATCTGTTTTCCATTTATGGCCATAGAGGTCTCCGTACTTGCCGCCTTCCTCAACAATAACGGTCGCATACTTTGTGTTTTCAGAGATATTGGAGCGTTTGGTCTTTTCATGAAGCTCAATAATCTTATTTGTATTGGTCGCAAAGTTCAAGCCTGTATTCCAATTGAAGTTTGTGGTTTTTACAGGTACTGCTGTGAGTTGTATTTCAAAGCCTCTGTTTTCAATATCACCGGCATTAATATACTCTCTGCTAAAGCCACTAGCCATTGGTAAGGCAAGGAAAAGCAACTGATTAATTGTATTGCTTTTGTAATAGGTCGCATCAAAGCCGAGCCTATTCTCAAAGAACTTCATGTCTAACCCCAACTCAAAAGCCTTTGTTTGTTCTGGCTTAAGGTTTGGTATAGCTTTGGTAGGGCTTCTTGAAACAAACCCCTTGCCCGCCCCCAAGCTAAATTGATACAACTGATTTAATAAGTAAGGAGCAGGGTCATTGCCGACCTGCGTATATGAAGCCCTTAGCTTCCCAAGGTTAACCCATTGTGGGAGGTTTAGCCATTCATTAAAGACAACAGATAAACCCGCTGAAGGATAAAAATAACTGTGGGGA
>JASLCA010000110.1 GCA_030146225.1 Sphingobacterium sp.
AACCCCTAATTGTTGTGGATGGGGTACCCGTCAACAATTTCTTAGGTGCGAAGAACAATGACGTTTGGAACCCTTCATTGGATATGGGAAGTGGACTAGGGGATATTAACCCTGAAGACATTGAAAGTATGTCCGTCTTAAAGTCTGGTGCTGCATCAGCTATCTACGGCTCAAGAGCAGGTAACGGCGCAATCGTTATTACTACTAAATCGGGTAAAGCACAAAAAGGCGCGGGAATCACCTTCTCCTCTACCTTGGGCTTAGAAACCTTATTTATGATTCCTGAAATTCAAAGCAATTTTGGTCAAGGCGAGTCAGGTGTATCGGAGAAAACAAGCACCTATAACTGGGGAGCTGAAATTCCTACAGCCTATGACAATATTGGCAATTTTTTCAAGACAGGTGTAAGTCACACTCAAAACGTTTCCTTTCAGCAACAAGTTGGGGAGAGTACCAATGTGTATACCTCAGCAACATACCTGAATGACGATAGCAAGATTCCAGGTTCTTCCTTCAAAAGGTTAAACTTACTTTCCAAAGTAAATACCACCTTTGGTCCAAATAAGCGTTGGATTACTGACGTTAAAGTACAGTACATGAATACCGAAGCTAACAACCGTTCGCAATCTGGGCAAAATAACTCCAATATGTACGCCACGCTATTCCGTATGCCTAGGGATTTAGACATCTTAGCTTATAAAGATGCTATTGATGCAGATGGCAAAATGCTATGGTATGGAACAACCAATTCTACAAACCCCTATTGGTTATCAAAGTATAAGAGAAACCAAGATATTCGGGATCGCTACGTGATGAATGCAGACTTGAAATATCTTTTAACTGATTGGTTAGACGTAGTTGCTAGAGTAGGAACGGATCGTTACAATACGCGTTTTGATGATCGCACCTATGCAGGTAGCCCATCTCCAGCAACTGGAAATTATGCTGTAGGAAAAAACACCTTCTTTGAAAACAACTTTACCTTAGCATTAAATGCGCGTAAGGATAATTTAGTAGGCAAATGGGGTGGGTCCGCATCCCTTTTTGGTCAAATAATGAAAACCAAAGAAAGCTCATTGAGCACAAGTGCAGGAGAGTTACAAATTCCAGATTTGTTTACTATCAATAACGGAAAAAACAATCCTACGGTAGAGGAGCTTTTCTATCAAAAACAAATTAACTCGATCTACGCTACGGCAGAGGTCAACTATGACAATTATTGGTTTATCAACCTTACTGGTAGAAATGACTGGTCGTCCGCCTTACATGAGAACAATAGATCCTTCTTCTATCCATCGGTAAGTACATCCTTGGTACTATCCGAGATGATCACAAAAAATGGTGGGGCCATGCCTTCTTGGTTAAACTTCGCTAAAATTAGAGGTTCCTATGCAGCTGTAGGTAATGACTTACGCTCCTACAAGCTTTACAATGTTTATACCCCAGGCAAAGACCCAAATGGTAATAGCACTGCTAGCCGTGACAAAACTAAGTACAATTCAAATGTTAAAAGTGAATTAATCAAAACCGTAGAAGCTGGTTTTGAGATGCGCATGTTTAACAACCGTTTAGGCTTGGATTTCTCTTGGTACAAAACCAATGCAACAAACCAATTGATCGAGCTTCCAATGAATCCTATGGGCGGCTATAACTTTGAAATGGTTAATGCCGGAAACATTCAAAATCAAGGTATAGAAATTATGTTAAGTGGCCTTATCTTGGACAATAAAGATGGATTGACATGGAACACTAACGTAAACTTTGCAAGAAATAGAAATAAAATCATTGAATTGACAAAGGATTTAGACACCTACCCTTTAGGCGGATTTGACAATGTTGCTGTACGTGCTAAAGAAGGTCAACTCTATGGAACAATCTTCGGAACAGAGTTTCTACGTGTAAAAGATGAAAGTAGCGAGCATAATGGCAAATTACTATTAGACGGAAATGGCTTACCACAGACAGATAAAGAAATGGTAGAATTGGGGAACCAATCCCCATCAGCTCTTGTAGGATGGACAAACTCCTTTACCTTCAAAAACTTTGCATTCAACTTCCAAATTGATGGCCGCTTTGGAGGCGAGCTTTTCTCAGGCACCAATGCCGCTTTGCAAGCAAATGGAACTGCAGCGCAAACAGTCGTTAATGGTAAAAGAGAAGACTTCGTTGTGGATGGTGTAATTAATAATGGAGGTACTTTAGAACAAAACAACAAAGCCGTATCACCGCAACGTTACTGGAGAGCAATAGGCGAAAACGGCAACTTAGGTATCGGCGAGCAAAACATCTATGATGCGACCAACATCCGCTTACGTAATATTAATCTAAGCTATACAGTACCAGCTTCAGCATTTAAAGGCAACTTTATTCAACGTGCAAAAATAGGCGTCACAGTTAATAATGTGTGGATGATTAAGAGCTATGCAAATGGTGTAGATCCAGAGTCGGTATTCTCCATCAGCAGCAATGCTACCGGTTTTGAGAACTTCTCTACACCAACATCAAGATCTTACTTCCTTAACTTAACCTTAGGCTTTTAATTCGAATAAGCATGAAAAATTACATATCAAAAATAGGTATATCCCTACTCGCCACAGCCGCATTAAGTGCGTGTAGCAAGTTTGATGAAATAAACACCAACCCCATTTCTGCAAATGGGGACCAGGTACTTATAGAGTACTTCTTAAACGGATCAATTACAGGTGCGCAGATGAATCCAGACGTAGCAGAAAGATCCTTTGTGCTCTACTGGAAAACAGCAGCCCGTCAACATTTCACAACTGGTATAGCCGGTGGTACTTACGATGACTCCTGGTCAAATGTCTATTGGGACCAAATATCTAAGTGGTTAAATGGAGCCAATACCGGAATTCAAATTGCAGAAGAGCAAAAGGCAAAAGGGGCAGGCAAAGAGTACACGGACAATCTTATACAGGTTTCAAGAATCTGGAGAGCCTATCTTTTAAGTGAAGCAGCAGACATGTTTGGCCCATTGCCTATTGAGGCTTTTCAAGGAGTCAACCCTGAATTCAACTCGGTAAAGGATGTCTATTACTACATGTTAGCCGAACTTAAAGACGCCAGTGAGAAACTGAATCCAGCAATTAAAATCCCTGGAGATATTGAGAAATTCGATCGTGCCTATAAGTTTGATTTTGATAAATGGCAGAAATATGCCAATTCTATGCGCATGCGCTTAGCGATGCGTCTATCAGAGGTAGATCCGGCTAAAGCAAAAGAGGAGTTTGAAGCTGCCGTTGCGAGCAACAAATTCATCAGCAATACCGAAGACAACTTTACTGTTAAAGAAGAATCTGGCTGGAACGATCTGACAGGCGTCATGTCTAGAGAGTGGAACTCTCAAGTGTTGTCGGCCACAATGAACAATATGTACACAGGCTTAGGCGGCATTAAATCGCAAGATCAATTGGCAGCTAGTTACCACAGCGCAATCAAAGACAATGATTATATCGGCTTAAAATTCGACAAGCATTACTCAAGTATGACCAATGACCCTTCAGCAGGTTTTTGGATGGACGGCTTGCCAAATACAATTGATCCTCGCGCCTACAAGACCTTCTTTATCCCAGGAGACTTTAGCAGTGAGACCTTCTCAAACTTCCCATCCTATACTACCGATGCAATAACCACCAAAACCAAGATGGTTATTGGAAGAGACGACGATGATAAAGAAGCCATAGCAGCAGGTGAAAAGGATGATATCCTATTAGATGCTAAAAACACTTGGAACAGTTTTGCTATTGGAGACTGGGGTGCAAAAGGAGTATTAAACAAAGCGAGAACTATACTTGTAGGAAAGGCTCCTGGATTATCTAAAGAATTTAGATTAAATACCAGCTCTAGAATATTCTTTGCAAATTGGGAGACACATTTCCTTTTAGCAGAAGCTGCACTTAAAGGTTGGAATACAGGAACTACGGCCCAAACAGCCTATGAAAATGGCGTTAAAGCTAATTTTGAGTACTGGAAAGTAGGTCAATATGCAAGCCAGTACCTGGCTTCTGAATCCTTTAACAGAGTCGGTACCTCGGCCAAGTTTAATCATACTGCAGAACCTGGCAGTAGCCATAGCATGACTTACAAAGATGGATATACTGGAGCAACAGGAACAGTAGATATTAACTATCCTGTAAACAATCTTTACAAAAACGGTTCATTCAAAAATGATCAATTGACCAAGATTATTACGCAGAAATACCTTGCCAATATGCCGTGGTTGCCGATGGAAGCCTGGAATGATCAAAGGAGACTAGGCTTACCGTTCTTTGAGAACCCAGCTATAGAGAATACATTAACCAACTTACCTGATCTGAATAGTGGCAACTACAAGACAAGTAATGTGAAGTTTTTCCCACAACGTGTACCCTACCCTTCTTCACTACGTGAGAGTGATGGTGTAGGATATGCGAAAGCGACTGAACTATTGGGCGGTCGAGATGCAGTCTTAACCCCATTATGGTGGGCTAAACAAAATTAATTCTTTAACTAAACAACATCTACAATAAAGCACCTGAGAGATCCTCAGGTGTTTTTAGTTCAGGCACAAACCACAAAGCTTCTAGAATAGAAGAACAGCTAAATAAATAGCATACAACTAGCTTTTTATCAAGACTATTTATTATTTTTAGATCAAACCCTAATCAATGAAAAGAACCTTAATACTACTCCTACTTTGCCTCAGCATTTCCAGTAGCTGGGCACAGCAGACAGCACGTACGACCTGGTTTGAAGAGGCGCGCTACGGCATGTTTATTCACTGGGGCTTATACAGTGCTGCCGAAGGCCTTTGGAAAGGTGAAAAGCTCCGCTACCTCAACAATTACGCAGAGTGGATTCGCTACCGCAATCGTATTTCCAAAGATGAGTATGGTGCATTATCCAAACGATTTAACTGGGACAGTATCAATCCCGAAGAATGGGTGCTGCTGGCTAAGAAGTCGGGCATGAAATATATTATTATGACAGCCAAACATCATGATGGCGTGGCCATATGGGACACCAAGATTGGGGACTATTCCCTACCTCAGCTGGCCGGCAACAATAGAGATGTTATCCAAGAGATGGCGGAAGCCTGTCGCAAGCACGACATGAAGCTGGGCTTCTACTACTCTCACTGGATAGACTGGGAGCATCCCTTTGCCTGGGATCATAACCAAGAGTTAACAGGCCATGTGACCGATGAGCAGTTTGATCAATACTGGCAGCAGAAAGCATTACCGCAACTACGGGAACTCCTAACTCAATATGGAGATATAGCCATTATGTGGTTTGACATGTGGATACCTTATCAGAAGACCATCTTTAAAAAAGAACAACTCGAGCAGGCCGTAGCGCTAATTAGGGAGCTACAACCCAATTGCTTGATAAATTCCCGCTTAGGCTTACCAACCGATGCAAAGTACGTAGACTTTGAAACACTTGGGGACAATCAGTTTGGCTCGGGCTATAAGGAGCATCCTTGGGAAACCCCAGGCACCATTGCACACTCTTGGGGGTACAATGGCTACGAAAAGGAATGGAAGTCCACAGGACAGCTGTTTACCTCCTTGATCAGCAATGTTGCGCTCAATGGAGGTTTCACGTTAAACATCGGTCCACGAGCGGATGGAACAGTACCTTCTGAAAGTATTAGCAGACTGCAAGACCTAGGCAGCTGGCTGGACAAGTACGGTGAAGCCCTATATGGCAATACAGGCATAAAACTTCCCGTAAATCAGCATGATTGGGGCAAAATCACCCGCAAGAAAGACGAAAACAAGCTCTATCTGCATGTTTTCAATTGGCCATTGGACCGTAACCTACGGGTCACAGGCATCCACAGCAAGCCCGTAAAGATTGAACTCCTCTACCCAGACCATACTGAGGAGCTAAGCTTCCAACAATATGGACCGCTACTACATATTGCACTGCCTAAACAAGCTAGCGACCCGCATGTATCGGTTTTACGCGTAAGCTATGCCGCATTAGACTTAGCGCCAAGTATCGTCGCGGAATCCAGCTTTGGTGGCTTTGCACTTAATGCCAGCAATGCCTTGAAGCAAGAAGATCTACAGGTGGTACCTTATGATGGCAAGCGTCCTACACATATTGTGAGTCAGGGTAATCAAATCACTTGGGAGGTCTACCTTCCACAGTCTGGGCAGTACAGCCTAGATCTCTCTGCACATAATCCCAATGAAGCGGATGTAGCCGTATCCATACATATTGCCCAACAAAGCCTACAGCAGCAACTAGAGCCTAGTGGTAAGATGGTCGCTGAACCAAATGAGAATAATTATACCGATGAATTTGTAGACAATAGAATGGGTAGCTTCCAAGTGGATAAACCAGGAACCTATAGGCTGCAGCTGCAATCGCGCTCAGGCCAAGACCTCTGGCTGAACAGAATTTGGATAGAGAAAGAGTAAGATGGAGTAAATTATGTAGTGACGAGTAAGGTTGATTGACAAAGTTACTCGTCACTTTTAAAGTCTTTATTAGCCTAGTCCATACCCACAGCATGGCAGTTACTGAGCACAACTAGTTCAGGTATCACTATAAGTTGGGAAAAGCCTATTCGCTGTAAAGTAGATTGTATTTTAAATCTATTTAAGATTTTTCTTAGCCGTCATTACCGCCTTAGCCAGTTCTTCCGCTCGGTGAGAACCGATAATGTACGT
This sequence comes from Sphingobacterium sp., assembly GCA_030146225.1. Classification (GTDB taxonomy): domain Bacteria; phylum Bacteroidota; class Bacteroidia; order Sphingobacteriales; family Sphingobacteriaceae; genus Sphingobacterium. The sequence goes on from JASLCA010000110.1 coordinate 6,681, forward strand.
AAGACCATCCTTGTCGGTCAAGTATACGGCATCCTTGCCACCTGAATAAAAACGTATCTTTCCATTCTTATGTAGGTTGTAGACAGGATTGTTAAAGATAAAGTTGCTGTAAGGCTTTAGCTCTACCTTGTCAATATTATACAGATCTATCTTCACAAGCTTAGAAGACCAAAGACCACTTAAGATAAGATTCTTGCCATTTACCACCGTCTTATAATGCACCATATAGATCATTACAATAGATACCAAAATAACACCCACCCCCACTATAAAGAACAGCTGTCGGGAAGGTAAATCCTCTAAATTCAAATAAGAAGCAATAAAACAGAACAGCACCAAAATCATGCGTACGCTGATCCATGTCGCATCGCGCCCTAAATATTGTTTCTCTTGAAAAAGAATTTGTGTAGCCATAATCTTAATTAACAACTAATGTAAAGACTTTTTTTGTACTTTCTGTCATCTTATAGCGATTATCCATGCGATAGCCCACTACCCAGATAAGCTCCCCATTGCCATTAAGCAATAGTGGAACCTGATTTTTTTCAAAAACACTCAACTTTTTTTGTGTAAAAAAATCACTTAACTTTTGACGTCCCAGCATGCCTAAAGGATAGAAGATATCTCCCTCTTGCCAATACCGCAATTGCAAAGGAAAGATCAAGCGATCAGCATCCACCTGTAAGCTAGATTTATCCTGTAGTATTTGGGTATCCTCGGTATAATGAATTAAGAATTGCTGATTAGCAAATCTAAAGTCCAATATTTCAGGGAAAATCAGCAGTCCCTCTTGGTTAGCTGTATCGGCAATAGGCCTTAAAAACAAAGTGGATCGATCCAGCAAAAGCTCATGACTGGCGGATTGAAAGCGTCTTCCAGACTCCGCTTCCCAACTGCCCAGCATATCTGCCAAAACCTCCTTGGAGAAGCCAAATGGACGGAACAGTTCAAATAGCAAAGGCATATTCGAAGTATATTGAGCGAGCGCCTTCCTTTCAATACTATACATCGCCTCTCCATGGGCTACGAAAAGTAGTTCTCGGATAGGATTTATAAAGGATTGCAACAAAGCATTTGCCTCTTGAAAATGTTGAATATTTTTCGCCATAACCAGCTCAAAATCGGGTGCAATCTCCTGAAACTTCGGAACAATTTCTAGTCGAACCTTATTACGCGCATATTTAGTAACGAAGTTGGATTGATCATCCCGAAAAGGAATCGCATAGTCTTGCACCGCAGTTGTGACTTGCGAAGAATTAAGGAACAATAGAGGACGAATTAGCTTGCCACGCTTGGGCAGAATCCCCTGTAACCCCAACAGGCCAGTACCCCGGGTCAAATTGAGCAAAACGGTCTCTATATGGTCATTATGATGCTGAGCAACCGCAATCCAATTAGTACCTAGCTCCTGACTTAAGTCATCAAACCAAGCATAACGTAAATCCCGAGCCGCCATCTGAATGGATATACGCTTCTCGGAAGCATAAGCCTCCGTCTCGAAATGCTTAACAAAAAAAGGAATCTTAGCCTGCGCTGCAAAAGCCTTAACCAGCTCCTCATCCTTGTCGGATTCTGCACCACGCAATTGAAAGTTACAATGTGCAATCACACAATCACAACCTGTCTGCTGGAAAAGATAAGCCATCAACATAGAATCCCGACCGCCACTTACCGCCAACAAGATTTTATCCTGCTTAGCTACCTGTAGTGTATCCTTTAAATAGCCCTGAAATTCCATTCGCAAATCCATACCCAAAGGTAAGTTAAAAGGATGAAATCTTTAATTCGGTTTAAAAAATAAAGCACTTTGATCGTGCGACCCAGCATGCGCAGAAAACTAAAACAATACAGACCAATTACGAGCCTGGACCTTTTATATAGGCCAACAGGGATAGGCAGAGAAGAAATAGAAATAAATTGGGCATGCTTTTATTATTATAACAGCTATTGGCTTATTTCATAGGCGCTCTTACCAAGGTGATTTGATGCAGTAAGTCGCTATTAAGAACCCACACTATTGCCCCATTCAGCCATATATGTTGCTTTATAAGCGAGGAATTTCCATAAGTTCCCATACTTTCTTTATCAACAGTATATAAATACTGCACTTCAAAGGTGTCTAAAGGATTATTATTTCCAAATTGAACATAAAACTTTAATACCTCTCGACTATTAGAATATTTGGGTGTAGGAAGTGAAAGTGACAAATATGAAGCCGTTGATGTGTGCCTAATTTCAAAATTAACAAAAGAGGGGTCTTTAACAAAATGTCCGCTATAAATCACTCCTACAGAAATGTTTTGCGTGCTAATGCTTCCATTTACCTTGGGATCTAAAAGGTTATTTCCCTCCTTGTCCAAAATCAATAGACTTATTGTTGCATCCATATGGCTTGCAATAACTCTGGAATCTTTAGGTTGCGGTTCATCCTTGGAACAAGCGCAGATTATCCCTAGCAACAAGCTACACATGAGTGCGAGAGGCCCCATTACTTTAAAATATTGAAGCTTAAATTTTTTCATATTTATTTAAAAATGCATATTTTCACATCGATAACTAAAGCATATAAAACTGTTTTACGTAAACCTTTACCGTAGTTTTCTTTTTTAATAAATAGGCTAAAAAACCATCCCAATGCCTCTTTTGGCGCATTAGTCTTTAGTTATTGGATTTGAATCCTTTCCTGATTTAAAATTATTACACATTTCTTAAAAAAAAGGTGACATATTTTATTTTATAAATTCCGTTCTAGAGCGGAGTGGCAACAAAGAAGGTGCGTATGAGAAAAACCGTCGATGGAAAAATAAGAAACAAGGAACGAACTAAAAGAAAGTTAGTCGAAGCCGTTGGCGCAGTAGTCGCGGCAGAAGGCTATGCAAAACTCAGCATCAACAAGGTGGCTAGGCAGGCATTGGTTGACAAGAAACTGGTATACCGCTATTTCGGTGGCTTTCAAAACCTAATTGATTGTTACTTAAAAGCTATTGATTTCTGGCCAAGATTCTATGACAGATTGTTAAATGAGGAACTGTATAACTCCGAGAAAAAACCGCTACTAAATTCGCTAACAGAACTGTTAACCTACTTAAGTAATTCTACAGAACAGCAAAACATACTTATACAAGAACTTAATGATAAAGCCAAGCGCTTTCAAAACCTCCAATATGAAAGAGCATTCATACTACAGGAATTCCTTGAAAAAGTAAGCCCTACTTTAAGCAATAAAGAGAATGACCTTCAAGCCTGCTACGCTATCCTCTTAGCGGGCATTTATTACCTATCGATACATTCGGAAACCACTAACAGGGAATTTTGCGGTATAAACATCCGAACCCAGGAAGATTTCCAAAGAATAAATAGCGTAGTTCATAAATTGATAGATTCACTTCCTTAAAAGCTTGATAAGCGCATTAATTTATATGTTTTTTAACAATTTAAATAACTATTTTTGCTCTTGTGAAGCACTATCTGACACTTATATTAAGCGTATTCTTGCTCAACTCCTTGTTTGCGCAAGAAGAGTTGAGACTATTATCATCGAGATACAGTACGATCATTGAACAGAAAGGCTTCAGCAGCATTCAGCCGGTGTATTTGCACAAAGGCAATACCCTTTCAGCAGACAGTGGCATTATCTATCAGGATGCTATCGGAAGGCAGTTTTTCGAAGCCTTCGGCAATGTGGTAATTACCCAGCCTTCGGGCACAACGATTTACGCGGACAAGTTGCATTACGATGCTACGCCACAGATTGCAACTTTATATAATAATATCCGTATGGTTAGCCCGAGCTCCGTCTTAACCACCAATCACCTTATTTACAAGATGCGGGATCGGGTAGGAACTTACACAGGTGGCGGGCGGATTATCAGCCGTGGAGACACCATAACTTCCAAAACAGCTTATTATTTTGAGGACACTCAAGATGCCTACTTTCGCAATAAGGTAATTGTCCGCACGCCTGATGTCAAGATCTATACAGACACCATGCGATACAATGCTAATATGCGCATGACACACTTCTTTGGTCCGACAAATATCAAAGGCAACAAAGCCGAAAACCTATACACCGAAAAAGGAAACTACAATACCGAGACTGGCATCGCCAAATTCTCAAAAAATAATTTGTACACAGAAGGGTCCCGCTTCTTAAAAGGAGACAGCTTGTATTATGAGCGGCAGACGGGAGTGGGAGAAGCATTTAAAAATGTAGTTTTCGTGGACACCTCCGACAAGTTTTATGCCTATGGGGGGTATGGGGTTTACAATCAAGTAGAAGGCTCAATAACCATGACCGATAAGCCCTTGATTATATCAGTTGTAAAGAAGGATTCTACGGACAACAGTAGCGCAGACAGCAGCAGTATTGCCAATCTAGAGAAAGACAAGAAGAAGGATAAAAAGACTAAAGTCAATAAGGATAAAGAATTAGAAAAAGTAGCGGCAGTAGAAACTCAGGAGCCTGCCGAGCTGCTACTTAGCCCCCCCTTAATGGACAAGCCTGCCGAGGTAGATTCGATCTATATGACAGCTGACACCTTGTATTCAAGGCTGATTTTACTGAAAGACTACAAGGCCCTGCACTTTAACCTAGATAGAAATGGGGGCGAGCTCGACGTTGACAAGGACGTTGATTACGGGGATGATGACGATGAAGAGGGGCAAGAATTTATTGACTCGGAATTGGGTATTGAACAAGATTCAATCAAGCTCTCCGCTGCCAAAGCTATAGGCACTGAAATCCTGCCTAAAAAGCTCAAAGAAGTGGAAAAGAAGCTGGCCCCAGCAACAAAAAAAACAGATCCCTTATTGAGTATCGACAAGACGCTCAAACAAGACTCCATACTACGTCAAAAAGCCGTTATCCCACAGCTTGCAGAGGCAGAAACACGGATTAATGATGCCCTGAGCGTTGCTAAGACAAGTGATACCACTAACCTTGTACAAAAGGATAGCGCCTATTTGGATACCGCTCAGACACGTATTGTCAAGGCTTATCATAATGTTCGCATGTTTAAGTCCGATCTACAGGCCGTTGCTGACTCAGCCTATTACGGCATGGCCGACTCTATGTTCCGCTTTATGGGCAAGCCAATGATCTGGGCGCAGGGCTCACAGATTACTGCGGACACAATCTATATGCAAGCCTTAGACGGCAAGCTTGACAATGCCTTATTAGTTGGCAATGCCTTTATGGTCAATGTAGTATTAGACTCTTTAAAATTTAATCAACTCAAGGGCCGGAAGATAACAGCCTTCTTTGCCAACAACAATATAGAACGCATCTTTGTAGATGGGAATGCCGAGAACCTAATCTTCTCCACCAATGATGTCACCAATACCATAACAGAGATGTTTCATGATCGAGGAGCACGCATCAAGATCAAGATGGAAAACAAGAAGATCATCGATTATATCAGCATCCGTAAGGTAGATCAAAAGGTCTATCCCTTTAAGCTGGTCACCCAAGAGAACGAGGTGCTACCAGGCTTTGTATGGCGCCCTCAGGACCGTCCAATATCTAAAGAAGATATGATGAATCGTAAACGAGAAGTGCAAAAGGAAGCAGTAAAAGCAGAGGGTAATAAAGGCGAAGAAAAGGATGCCACAACAGATCATCCCAGCACAGACAGCTTGGACAAGAAAGTAGAAATCAAAGAAGTTGAAAATACGGAAGTTGAAATAGAGCAAGCAACTGAAAAACAACTCCAAAAAAAAGATAAAGGCTTAGTTAACTAAGCCTTTTTTTATTAGATGCTATTGAGAAAGTCTGTTAACTTTTTAGTAGCAATAGCACGGTGGCTGATTTCGTTCTTCTCCTCAGGAGTCATCTCAGCAAAGGTTTTGGAATAGCCAGCAGGCACAAAGATCGGATCATAGCCAAAGCCTCCCTCGCCTCTTCTTTCCGAAATAATATCGCCTTCAATACTCCCTTCAAAGAAGTGTTGCTGTTCATTAAAGTAAAGTGAAATAACCGTTCTAAAGCGTGCTTTTCTATGCAGCTTATCGCCTAGCTTAAGAAGAACAAGATCAATATTCTTCTCCATATCCCTATGCCCAGCATAGCGCGCAGAATATACTCCAGGCTCTTTGTCCAAGGCATCTACTTCCAATCCGGAATCATCCCCAAAACAATTCAGACCATACTTACTAACTAGAAAGTCTGTCTTCTGCTTGGCATTCTCTTCAAAAGTCTCTCCGGTTTCAGGGATTTCTTCATCACAGCCAATATCCTGTAAAGATTTAAGCAAAAACTTGCCGGCAACAATGGCTTGTACCTCGGCTAGTTTATGGGCATTATTCGTTGCGAAAACTAATTCTATCATATTGATTATTGATTTAAGGATTAATTTCAGGTAGCAGATTAGCAGTTTAAAGCACTAGCAGAAGCATTCAGACGGCAGGCATAGCGGCAAATAAAAGGAGGCGCTCAAGCACCTGAGCAACTCGGCACTGATGCCCCAGAGTGCAAACTTCTGACAGTCTTTAGGAGCCAATAAAAGTCTTAAATTCGCTCCAAAAGGCTTTTTTCTTGCTAATATCTGCAAACATCTCTTCAAAGCTAAAGGTATTGAATACAGTAGCTACCTTGCCTTTCATATAGGCATTATGCGCGATAAGGGGCAGCTTTAAGGAAGCTGGATCCACTCCGAGCAAGGTGATCTTGCTAGGCTTAAAAAACTGCATAATACGCTTAAAGTCATTTGGGTTGTGCGCATTGGCCAAGTTGACAACGGCCACATTTTGCAAATTCAACTGTAGCGCGCCAATAGTCTTGACAAAGGCTTCTTCGGCCTGAGGCGAAAAGTAGGGAAATTCAGGGTACCGTAGAATAAACAAGATACCCGTGGACTTGTCACCTTGAAATACAAACTCCTCCATAGCCGCTGTGCCAACCGCAGCATCCACCGCAGGAGAAACAGCAGGAGCACTTTGCAATGCAATAGCAGGGCTCGCTTCCAAAGCAGCAGCAGGCAGAATATCATCAGCACCAAACAGGGTTTCCGACATTAAAGCTTGTAAGGCAGCTGGGTTATTTGTTAAAAGGTTGTTCATAACGAGCATTAGCTTAAAGCAAAACAGCAGTCAAGAATATAAGTTCCTGACTGCTGTTTCTTATTATTGACCTAATACGTAAGCGAAAATCAACGGAGCTACAATCGTAGCATCTGATTCTACAACAAACTTAGGTGTGTCTACATCTAATTTACCCCAGGTAATCTTCTCGTTTGGAACTGCGCCAGAATAAGAACCATAAGAGGTTGTTGAATCCGAGATTTGGCAGAAGTAAGACCAGAAAGGAACATCCGTCCATTCTAAATCCTGATACATCATTGGCACCACACAGATTGGGAAGTCTCCAGAGATACCACCCCCAATTTGGAAGAAACCAACGCCTTTACCCGAAGAGTTAGCACGGTACCACTCCGTCAAGTAGATCATATATTCAATACCAGACTTCACTGTACTAGCCTTTAACTTGCCCTTAATAACATTGGACGTAAAGATATTACCTGTAGTTGAATCCTCCCATCCTGGACATACGATTGGCAGATTTCTTTCAGCCGCAGCAATAATCCAAGAGTTTTTCGGGTCAATCTCATAGTATTGCTCCAAGATACCAGAATTTACAACCTGGTATAAATACTCATGTGGTAAATAACGTTCTCCTTTAGCCTCAGCAGCATGCCATACATCCTCTAAGTGTTTTTGTAAGCGACGGAATGCCTCTTCTTCAGGAATACAAGTATCGGTAACGCGGTTATAATGCTGATCTAGCAACTCACGCTCTTGTTCTGGTGTTAAATCACGGTAGTTCGGTACGCGTTTGTAATGCGAGTGCGCAACCAAGTTCATCACATCTTCTTCCAGGTTAGCGCCCGTACAAGAAATGATATGCACCTTATCTTGACGGATCATTTCCGCTAAGGAAATACCCAGCTCGGCAGTACTCATGGCACCACCCAATGAAACCAACATTTTACCACCCTCTAGAAGGTGTGTTTCATAACCCTTAGCCGCATCCACTAATGCCGCAGCATTGAAATGCAGGTAGTTTTTCTCTATAAACTGAGAAATAGGACCTTTTTGTGTACTCATAATCATTTGTTTTCAGATACAGCTACAAAGGTACATAATCAGAATGATATGCAGCTTGAAATCTACAAGCAAAAACAAGCTTTCAAGCCCTTTTGCTAAGCCTAGAAAAGAGCGCTTAGCATAAAAATGATCCAGAAAAACGATCTCAAGTAAGCTACAATTTGGCTCGGGAGGAATCCCTTACCAGCAGCTCCGACTTTAATA
>JASLCA010000113.1 GCA_030146225.1 Sphingobacterium sp.
ATCGTTAAAAATCATGAAACCAAAACCACCATGCTGAAACAAGGCTCCGGCCTCTACACCTATACCAATGAAGTAAATCAAGAAGTAACTATTGATGTTACAGCGGATGTAATTGAAGAAGTCACCACTAACTTTCAGACAATTATAGATCATAACAACGTAGATTTTATCTTAAATGAATACATCAATAATGTAAAAGAAATTCTGCATAGCAATGGCTGGGAATTCTGGTTTATCGATGACATGGGAAATCAAATTCACCTTAAGCCTTCAGAAATGTTAGATCTACGCTATTCAGAATATCCTGAACCTACTGGCAAACGATGGGTTGATTATTCGGAAGTTTTTGAGATAGCCCTGCCTATCACTCTTGAAAATCCCACAAACGAAATAAAACTACCAGATGTAGTTTGGGATAAAATTAACATTATAGAGATGCGCTTGACCAATGAGATTGCCAATACGATTACCACCAGTGTAGCTGGTTACTCTAATGATACGCGCATCCTAAAGTTTGGACCAACAGCCTCTGGCGACCCGCTACACCCTGCAGGAGATTATCGGCTCATTTTAGAATTTATACCAAAATGGTGGAAGAACAGTATAGATGAGCCGGGAAACTATCCTGTTAGATCAAAGCCCATACCGAAACCTATACCAAAGCCCTAGGGCCTTTATAGACAACACAAATCTCATTTTTTATCTGAAGCTCAATATGCATTAGATTAATGGTGAAAGTTTAGGGCTATTTAAAAGCTTTTCAATACCGCTAGGCTTAGCATGGCCCTAAACATTTTGTTGTATACGCGCAATAGGGATAGTCAAAACAGCTTGCAGCAGGAAGTACATCATAACTTTAGGCTTAAAGGAAAATAAACTCCTCTAAAACAAGCGCTAAGCTTCCTAAGCTAGAAGAATTAAGACAAGTTAATTAGCTCCCCTTTAGAATACCTCCCCAAGCGTAACATTTAAGCCCTTATAATGCTTGCTAAAGCCATAGTCTATAGCGATGTTAGTACCGGACTTCTTATTAAACTTAATACGCGCTCCTGCCCCAGCAGCCACATTCCAATTCCAAAACAAAGAACTTTGGGGACCGCTAACAGTCGTAAAGTTCGTAAAGGCCACAAAGCCCAACAACCCATTTTTCGTAATATCCTTGCGGTACTCTGTCTCCAAATAATATAGAGACTTCCCTCTAAACCTACTTAAGGGGAATCCCCTACCAGAGCTGTTATACGGATCCCAGCCAATATTTGGCAGATCCAAATAGGGTGCTTTTGAATTAAAGACCGTCCAAAAGAAATTCCGAACAGCCAGCATATTTTGCTTATTAGGGTCTTTTGTAAAGCGATGGTACCGCCTCGCCTCCACAAACAAGGATTGCCAAGAATAATCACTCCCTAAGAAGGTGGGGTTTACCCTGAATTGTAAATTCGCATAATTACCAGCCCATGGATTGATGGAGTTAGCGCGGGTATCATAAATCATATTCAAACTCAGGCCCGATGACAAGATATATTCTTTATCCTCCGTACCATGTCTATACCCCGTGTAATCTGCCAAGCTTACCGCATCTCTACTCCGAATATTCATCCGATAATCCAAGTCATAGCCACCCCCAAGGAAGAATCCGCCCTTTATCCGACGCAAGGCATGCTGATAAAACCTAAAGTAGGTATAATCCAAGCGAAGGAAATCATCCTCATCATGTTGCTTGCCTAGGCCCCAAACATCATGAGGATATTTTAGGATACGGATATCCCCATCAATAACCCATTTATTTTCTTTAAGCCATACATAAGATCGTATCGGAAAACCAAATCTTTCACCAAAGTTGGTATAGGGTGTAAACGTCACCCGAGACATATGCGTATTCTTACGATCGCCCAGATAGAAGCCCGCTGTAGTGGTTGTAATTAAGGCATGACCGCCACCAGGAACAGCTGTAGAGAATGGTAAAAAGGAAAAATAAACTTTTTTGCCGGTGCTATCTACCGTTTCAGGAGGCTTGACCTTAAACAATCGCTTAGCAACATCAATAAGATCCCTTTGATTAACAGTATCAGCCTTAAAATCACTAACCTCAATCTCATTAACAGGACGTTGCGCAGATGCTGTAAAACCTATAAAACACAACAACACAATTAAAGCTGCTCGATGACACTTGTAAATTACATGCATAGTAGTATTTGACGGAGTACTAAAGTAAGGAATAAGGGCCTTATCTTGTAGGATTTTAAGAAAATTATTTAAAACTATCGAAAAAAAACTACGCTTCAGAAAGATTAAAACAGAAAAAAAGGCTTTTATATTTGGATAAAAGCCTTTTTTTAAACAATTAATTTCTTCAAGCCTTAAAAGCCTTAGAGCCTGCTTTTCGTATTCTTCCCAAAGCTTACAGACAGCCCCAGCTCATGCGTACTATTTGTAATATAGCGATTTAGGTTACTGTTTTTGAGGTTTTGCTGATAGCTATATGCCAATCGAAGCTTGGCAAAATTAAACTCAGCTAAGCCCATAAGATCCCCCCGCTGTCTATAGCCGGCACCAATCCCAAACTTTGAGGTAAAGAAGAGCATGGCTGAAGCGTCAAAAGACAAATTGGTTACCTCCCGATAGCTGACCAAGAAAATAGGACGGATGAAAATGCTTTCATCCAGGTCAAAGACTGCACCCCCACTTATATAATAGGTATTATCTCGGCCAAACTGACGCACATAGTCCGAATCATGCTTTCCAAAGATTACACGAGGTAAAGATACGCCCACATAGTAACGATCAGGGCGCACCAATGATGCGGATAGTCCATAAAGCAGGGTACCATAAGCCACATTGCCAAAAGCAGGATCAGCAGGATCCAAACTGCTATAATCCCCACTTTGCCGGGTATAGCCTAAGTTAACCCCCAAGCCAATAAACTCAACCTCCGAGATAGGCAATATCTTGGTAAAGTTAGCCGAAACCTCCGTACTTTTTTCCACCCCTATTGAAAACTGCTTGGCATTAATACCCAAGGCAATATTCTTTTGGCCAATGCCAATATTCCCATTAAACCAGAGGCTTTTGGGCGCGCCCTCCAAGCCAACCCACTGATACCTATAGAGCAGCGCTGCATCCCCTTCACCCTGTGTCAGCAAGGCATTGAAGCTAGGATTCAGCAAAGTTTTGTAAGACCCTGACAATGCAGGGTCTATATACTGCTGTGCAATGCTTGCCTTCGGTACAGCGAGCAGCAGTAAGATTGCTGCTATACCCCATTTGCTACATTTTATTTTCATCACTTTCATAAAGTACTTATCATTTTAAAAATCTACAGCCTTATTCTTTTATCACAAAGAAGCCCTTATCATGCATCCACTTACCCTCAACCTTCACCGTTAACACATAGAAGTAGGTGCCATTACGTACAACCCCGCCAATCCGTATTCCTTCAAAATTGTTGGTCGTATTGTTATAAGAAACAATTTCTTTAAGCAGCTTACCATTTGCGTCATAAATAGCAAGCTTATTCTCAGGATAGTTCTCAATCCCTTCAATCCGTAAGAAATCATTAATGCCGTCCCCATTTGGAGAAACCGCTTGATGCAGATATACTGGGAGCTTACTGCCCTGCTTATGCAAGACCTCTAGAAGCTGTTCTTGTGCTTCAGCACTGCTGTAATTGGCATTGCCAGCCTGCTCCGCGCGAATATTGCTGGTACCCACCCCTAGAATCGTCAACTCCGTATCACCTGTCACCGTAGCCACTAAATGATTGTCACTATACAGTTGTATAGGCAGAGGACTATTGCTCTTTAAATCCAGCTGTATAACGCCTGCATCCCTACCCACTGGCGTAATCTTAGCAAAGCTTATGACCTGCTTAAAAGGAGTAATAGTCATTACCGCAGTCGTAGACCAAGGCTCATAATTATTTCCACCGTCCAGCGCTACCGTCACTGTATAGTTACCTGTCTCGGTCTGCGCATTGCCTAGAAACTGCTTAATACTTACCCCGACAGGCAGCTTACCGATTAAGGCAAGCGATTTGGCCTTTCCATCATATTCGAAAGATTCATCCTTTAGATCAAGCCCCGTTAGGATAGCCTTTGTAATAGTTAGCTGTGCCGCTTGCTGATAATCCTTATAGTTTCTACCGCCCTTAATATTTGCCGTAACAGTATACGTACCTACCTCCGTCTGTTGATTATTAGCATAACTGTCAACAGTGGCACCCGCAGGAAGTTCAGCATTAAAAACAAGGGATTTAGGCTTCCCATCATAGACATAGCTGGCAGCCTGAAAATCAAAAGTACCCATTGTCGCCTTAGTAATATTAAGCGTAGCTGTCAACGATAAATCCTCATAATTATCACCGCCATCAAGGTTTAGTGTTACGGTATACTCCCCGACTTCCGTATTTTCATTATTCGAATAGCCCTTCACAGTTACCCCAAAAGGCAACGCATCGCTAAAAACTAAGATTTTCGGCTTAGTATCATAAACATAGTTAGCTCCCTT
>JASLCA010000131.1 GCA_030146225.1 Sphingobacterium sp.
GGAGGCAGCCAAGTACTGGTCAGGCTTAAACTATATCCCTATAATCTTATTCAATTATGTGTTACTAGGCATCTATATGAATCTATCGGTATGGTATAAACTCTCAGATCAGACGAAGTATGGCCTGTATATCTCTGGCATTGGGGCTTTAGTGACCATTGTGCTTTGTTATACCTTAATCCCTAAATACAGTTATGTAGGCGCGATAATGGTGACTACTGTGGCTTACTTGGTTATGGTGTCGCTATCCTATTTTTGGGGACAGAAAAACTATCCCATTCCTTACAAGGTGGGCAAGACCATTGCCTATATGCTACTGGGCGTAGTATTGGTCGCAATAAACTACCTGGTATTTAATCGTAGTTTCTGGACTGGAAATCTATTGCTACTGGTATATTGTGCGGTTGTAATATATAAGGAAAAGGCTACCCTAATGGGCCTGTTAAAAAGCAAGTAAAGCAGCTTGCAATCCCTGCAAGCAGGCCCCTTGCATACAATTACTTTAGTTTTTCATTGTTCTTATGACGATCCGCGTCCCGAATAGATTTCTTGACCAAGTTTTTTTCCAAGGCATCCGTTAAGTCAATCCCTGTCTGATTGGCGAGGCACATCAAGACAAACAATACATCAGCCATCTCATCCGCTAGGTTGACCTCCTTGTCCGAATCCTTAAAGGATTGCTCCCCATATTGACGGGCCATAATCCGAGCCACTTCACCCACCTCTTCCATCAACATGGCGGTGTTGGTCAATTCATTGAAGTAACGTACGCCAGTACTGTTAATCCATTTGTCAATGCTATCTTGTGCTTCTTTTATTGTCATGATTTAAAAATTATCCTTGTCTTGGGTATTCATAATAATCGTTACAGGCCCATCATTGCGTAAATCGAGCTTCATGTCGGCTCCAAAGACACCTGCCTGAGCTGGCTTGCCCAGCAGGCTGCTAAGCTGCTGTAGCATCTCCTGGTACATGGGCTCAGCCTTGTCAGGTCTTGCAGCTCGGACAAAGGAGGGACGATTGCCTTTCTTCGTCTGCGCAAAAAGCGTAAACTGCGAGATTAGCAAGATATTGCCAGCTATATCCATTACAGACTTATTCATCAGGCCATTCTCATCCCCAAAGATACGCAGGTTGACCAGCTTTTGGCAGAGCCATTGCATATCCGCATCGGTATCCAAATCCTCTACTCCGACCAATACCAACAAGCCATCTTCAATCTGTCCTGTTACTTTCCCCTCTACTGTACAAGAGGCATGGGTCACTCTTTGTATAACTGCGCGCATAGGCTTAAAAGTAAAAGTAAAAAGCGAGAAGACAAAAAAAGATGTATCTTTGCGCTATCGTTAGGGGTGCCTTGTTTTCGAACACGAATAAAGGCTGAGAATATACCCGGTCTCATCACATTTGTGATGAAGACGCACCTGATCCAGATAATGCTGGCGGAGGGAGTGGTTAAGTTAAATTAGTGAAGCTATTGTGAACCCCTTACAATAGTATGTTTAACCTACAAAAAATATACTATCGATGATTAAAGTATTCCTTAGTGCGATGCTCTTGGCATCTACCACATGGAGCTATGCGCAACACCGTTTATCGCTGGAAGTCGTAAACGCAAAAAATGAAAAATTGGCGCATGCCTCTGTTTCGATTAATCGAGCTGTGAAGCAGCTAAAGCAGACGGACAAGGACGGCCGTGCTGACTTTGAGAACCTAGCCTTGGGTAGGTATCAAGTCCAAGTTTCCTATTTAGGCTATGCCAATCAGGATACCAGCTTACGCATTGACAAGGACCAAGTCCTACGCATTCAATTGCGTGAGACGAGCATTCGGGCTGAAGAAGTCCTTGTGCGCGCCACACGCGCAAAAAACAATTCCTCAACCACCTTTAGCAGTATTGACAAGCAAACCATTGATAAGGCCAATACAGGTCGGGACTTGCCCTATTTGTTGGATCAAACACCAGGAGTGGTAATAGGTTCAGATGCTGGGAATGGAATAGGCTATAGCAATATGACCATTCGCGGCTCGGGCAATCAGCGGATCAATGTAACCCTGGATGGGATCCCATTGAACGATGCGGAAAGTATGGGTTCCTTCTTTGTGAACCTGCCTGACTTCGCTTCCTCGGTAGACAATATACAGGTTCAACGTGGTATCGGTGCCTCCACCAATGGAGCAGGAGCATTTGGAGCCTCGCTTAACATTCAGACCGATGGTCTACAAGACAAGCCTTATGCAGAATTGAATAATTCCTATGGCTCGTATAACTCCTGGAAGAACACGGTAAAGCTGGGTACAGGCTTAATCAATAACCTATATGCCTTCAACGCTCGTCTGTCACGGATTGCTACCGATGGCTATGTAGAGCGGGCAAGTGCAGACCTAAAATCTTTCTATTTAGATGGCGGGATTTATGGCAAGAAGCAAACCCTAAAGGCGACGATATTCTCGGGCAAGGAAAAGACCTATCAAGCTTGGTATGGCACGCCAGAGCCCTTGCTAAAAGGAGACCGTGCACGTCTGGGTGATTATGCCTCGGCTATGGAGATTTACGGCGGAGCCGAATTGGATCGCTTGATGGCGGCTGATCGTCGCTACAATTATTACACCTACGACAATCAAACAGATAATTATACCCAGACCCATGCACGCCTGCACTATACCAATCAGGTAAATGAGCAGTTTAACTTTAGTATAGCAGGGCATTATACCCGTGGAGCTGGTTATTATGAAGAGTTTCGTGGAGATGATAAGTTCTCGAAGTATGGCATGCAGCCCTTAGTAATTGGGGACACGACCATAAAACGCTCCGACCTTATTCGTAGAAGATGGTTGGATAATCATTTCTATGGGGCGACTTATGCCCTTAACTATACACCTGCCTCCAATTTAAAGTTTACCCTTGGCGGGGCATACAATCAGTATACAGGCGATCATTACGGAGAGGTTATTTGGGCACGCTATGCCTCAGACAGTGATCTAGGCGATCGCTACTACTTGAATAAGGCGACCAAGAATGACTTTAGTATCTACGGAAAGATGGATTATACCTTGGACAAATGGTTAATCAATCTAGATCTTCAGTACCGCAATGTACACTATAAGATAGATGGAAATGATGACAAGGTCAAGGATATTCATATGCATGATGACCTGAACTTCTTTAATCCCAAAGCAGGGCTAACCTACTTAATCAATCCCAATAGTAATGCCTATTTCTCTTATGCCTATGCAGGCAAGGAGCCCGTACGTAAAGACTATGTAGAAAACCCATTGAAAGAGTTTCCTAGTCCAGAGAAGATGCAAAATATGGAGGCAGGCTATCGCTATAAGCAGGCAGCCTTTACTATAGGCGTAAATGCGTATGCGATGCTGTACAAAGATCAATTAATCCCTACAGGAGCGATAAATGATACGGGCAGTCCGATCCGACATAATGTTGCCAATAGCTACCGTGCAGGCTTGGAGTTTGATGCTGCATGGCAGATTTCAGAAAAGTTTATTTGGCGGGCAACAGCTGCCTTAAGTGAGAATAAGATTAAGGATTTTAAGGAGCGCGTCAGCGTAATAGATGCCGACTGGAATGAAGTAGAGGTCAAGGAAAT
The DNA here is from genome assembly GCA_030146225.1 of Sphingobacterium sp. Taxonomy (GTDB): domain Bacteria; phylum Bacteroidota; class Bacteroidia; order Sphingobacteriales; family Sphingobacteriaceae; genus Sphingobacterium. The sequence goes on from JASLCA010000131.1 coordinate 3,609, forward strand.
CGTTTACGAGAAAACGAATATCGCCTTGTCCGCTGCGACCATCTTGTCCAATGAGTTTGCTTACAGCCCTATTCAGAACTTAAGTTTTAGCTTACGCAGCAAGTATGTATCTAGAATGTACCTAGACAATACTTCGAGCAAAGAGCGGAGCATAGATCCATTTACCGTAACAGACTGGTCAACACGCTATAGCTTTGCAGCCTTAGGCTTGAAAAATATAGACCTTATGTTGAGTGTCAACAATATTTTCAATGCTAAATACGAAACGAGTGGATATACCTTTGGGTCATTTGACACCGCAGGACAGCGTTCCTACTACAATTTTTATTCCCCACAGGCCACAGCCAACTATATGCTGGGGCTGAATATTAAGTTCTAGAGCGTGACTTTTAGTAACGAGTGACCTTTGAGGAAGAAATGACCTCTTGCTTGTAGCAGTCTTACACAAAGGCTGTAAACCCCAAAGAAAAAGAGTCCAGCTATACAATCTATAGCTGGACTCTTTTATTTTTAAATTAGACTTAGTCACGCCTCACTCAGAGCTGCGTAACTTATAATGCTTCAATCTCTGCAAAAGAATACTTAATCTCTTCCAAGACCTCTAGTATTTCCAAGTGGCTTTGTAGGCCAACGAGTTTCGTTCTATACTCCTTAAAGTTAGGAATGCCTTTGAAATAGTTAGAGTAGTGTCTACGCATTTCAAATACGCCAGTTTTATCTCCCTTCCATTCGATGGATTTGGTAAGATGTGTCTTGCACACTTCAACCCGCTCGGCAATAGTAGGGCCAGCTAGATGTTCGCCCGTCTCGAAGAAATGCTTAACCTCCCGGAAAATCCAAGGATAACCAATGGATGCACGACCGATCATAATACCGTCAACCTCATATTCTTGACGCCATGCAGCAGCCTTTTCCACAGAGTCCACATCCCCGTTGCCGAAGATCGGAATCTTTACCCTTGGGTTACGCTTTACATCTCGGATCATACTCCAGTCGGCTTGCCCCTTATACATCTGCGCGCGTGTACGCCCATGAATAGCAAGGGCTTTAATCCCAATATCTTGCAGGCGCTCAGCAACCTCAAATACGTTTTTTGTGTCGTCATCCCAGCCCAAGCGAGTCTTAACCGTCACGGGGAGGTGCGTAGCATTAACTACAGCTTTGGTCATCTCCACCATGCGGTCAATATCCTGTAATAAGGACGCCCCAGCACCACGGCAGGCAACATTTTTTACCGGACAGCCATAATTGATGTCAATTAAGTCAGGTCGAGCCAAGGTGCATATCTCAGCTGATTTACGCATACTCTCAATATCAGAGCCGAAAATCTGAATGCCAATAGGGCGCTCGTACTCAAAGATATCCAGCTTCTGTCTAGACTTCGCGGCATCCCGAATCAAGCCTTCCGAAGAAATAAACTCGGTATACATCATGTCCACCCCATTTTGTTTACACACAAAGCGAAATGGAGGGTCACTCACATCTTCCATGGGCGCTAACAAAAGCGGAAACTCACCTAAATCAATATGTTCACCTATTTTTACCGACATGCTGCAAAATTAGACATTTAATGCTGTAAATTAAAAAATGAAAAGCAAAGCAGTAATTTACTTGTCCTAAACCAAGGCTTAAATCGCTTTTGCAAATTCCTTTAAAGACGCTCCAGGAGCTGCGGTGCGCATAAAGTTTTCTCCGATAAGAAAGCTCTGATAGCCAATTTTCTTGAGCTCAGCTATTGTTGCTGGATCGGATATTCCACTTTCTGAAACCTTAATAAAGCGATCCGGAATCTTGTTTACCAAGCTAATCGAATGCTCTAGACTAACCGAAAAATCCTTTAGGTTGCGGTTGTTAACGCCAATAGCATCAATGGTATCAAATATACTACGGGTCAACTCGGCTTCGTTATGAACTTCCAAAAGCACATTTAAGCCCAGTGATTTGGCATAGCTGGACAGTTGTTGGATCTCCTCCGGGCTTAAGCAAGCTGCAATCAATAAGATAACATCAGCGCCATAAGCTTTAGCCTCAGCAATCTGATAGGCATCAATAATAAATTCCTTACGTAACAAAGGAATGTGTAACACCTCCCGCGCTGCGCTTAGGTCTGCCAGCGATCCTTGGAAGAAATCCGTGTCGGTAAGCACCGAAATCGCGGAAGCACCAGCATCCTGATAGCCTTTTACGACCTCCGCCACAGTTACCTCCCCATTGATAAGCCCCTTTGATGGAGAAGCACGTTTAAACTCGGCAATAATACCATTGCGCTCAGGCTGTAATATAGATTCCCGTAGGGAATAACAAGCCCTAGAAAACAAGGGGTATGCCTGTAGTTCTACTAAGGAAACTTTGTCTTTGGCTGCTGCAACCTCTATCTTTTTCTTCTCTATTATTGTATCAAGTATAGTCATTTGTGATTTTTTATTGTTGTTAACAAGTTAGCTTGACCTTCTCAGCGTCTAAGAAATCTAGTGCTTAATCCAGTTTTCAATTAGTAATTTACCATTGGTCGTTAGGATAGATTCTGGATGAAACTGCATGCCGCGCACATCATAAGTCTTGTGCGCAAGTGCCATTATCGTACCATCAGGATCCTCAGCCGTTACCGTTAAGCAGTCTGGCAATGAGCTTTTCTCCACCGCCCAAGAGTGATACCGCCCGATTTTGGAATCTCTCGGAAAGTCCTTAAACAGTAGCTCTGCATTGTCCGTAATAATAATGTCAGTAGCAATACCGTGCAAAGGCTTGGGCATATTAAAGAGCCTGCCGCCAAAGACTTCAGCTATAGCCTGCTGTCCTAAGCAAATACCCAGGATGCTTTTGGTTGCTGCATACGCACGGATCACATCCAAAAGCAGTCCAGCCTCCTTGGGTATGCCAGGTCCAGGGGACAGCAAAATCTTGTCGTATGCTGCAACATCCTCCAGTGCAAACTTGTCGTTTCGGATTACCACATAATCCTGTTTTAGCTCCTGTAACAGGTGCACTAAATTATAGGTGAATGAATCGTAATTGTCGATTACCAATATTTTCTTACTGCTCATTGCGTTTATCTGAAGGGTTAATGGCTGCTTCTTCAGCCGTTTCATTATGTTCCATGCTGGACAGCTTATCTATATAAGCTGTACGCAAAGATATCAATTCTTCAATGCGTGCATTGATGGTTTCCAAGGAGGCATTGACATGCTCTCCGGTCTGGCAATAGTCTAATGGACGTATCATATTGTTTCTGCTAATTCCAATGCGCGACGTAAGGCCGCAATCTTATTATTAACCTCTTGTAATTCCTTTTCAGGGTCAGAATCTAAGACAATTCCAGCTCCAGCTTGATAGTGCAAGACATTCTGCTTACTCAAGAAGGAGCGTATCATTATGGCATGATTGAAATCCCCATTAAAGCCCATATACCCCAGAGCTCCAGCATAAAAGGATCTTTGAAGGCCTTCGTACTTATCAATCAGGCTGATGGCTTTATGTTTAGGCGCTCCAGACAGAGTGCCCGCAGGGAAGGTATCGCCTACCACATCAAAAGGGCTAGCCCCAGGGTGTAATTTGCCTGAAACCTTCGATACCAGATGTATTACATGGGAGTAGTACTGTGCTTCCTTATAGGATTTAACCTTTACATCAGTACAATGTCTACTTAAATCATTTCTCGCAAGATCCACCAGCATTACATGCTCCGCAGATTCTTTTGGGTCATTTTTCAATTCTTCAGCAATCATTTCATCCTTTTCCATATCGCCAGTCCTTTTGAAGGTCCCCGCTATAGGGTAGATAGTCGCTTCATCCGCCTTAATGGTCAGCTGCGCCTCAGGGGAGGAGCCAAAAAGTTTAAAGCTTCCATAGTCAAAATAGAAAAGATAAGGCGAAGGGTTTACTGAGCGCAGGGCACGATATACATTAAACTCATCCCCAGCAAAAGCAGTAGAGAAGGCTCTAGAGGGCACGATTTGAAACACATCTCCGCGTTGGATATGGGTTTTCATCGTGTTGACCAGCTGCTTAAAGTCTTCATCCTTCATATTAGAAGCCTCTTCGCCCTTCCTTTGAAAGCTGTATTCGGGGAAGTTTTTATTTTGAATTAAGTATTGTAATCTTTCTAGGTCCGATTCCTCCCCTGGGAGTAGGTTTTCAAAGATGTACAACTCATTTCTGAAATGATCAATAGCGATTACATAGCGATACACATGGTATTGCAACTTGGGTATATTGCGCGCCGTGCTTTTAGGGCAGGTCAACTTAATATCCTCAAAATGTTCAATGGCATCAAAGGTGAAATATCCAAATAGTCCAGAAGAGATGACGCTAGTCTTCTCGCTTTCTTCTTGCGTAAACTGCTTTCTAAAGTTCGATACCTCCTCCCGAAGGTTAATAACAGCAGCAGACTTTACTTCTGGCTGTTGCCCCGGGTACTTTAAGGTTAATTGTTCATCGTCTAATAAAATTCCCGCAATAGGGTCACAGCATATATAGCTAATGTTGTTGTCGCGGCTACGGTATTCCGAGCTTTCCAATAAAAGGCTATTTGGGAATGAATCCCGTAAGCGTAGGTAGATGCTGACCGGTGTGGTCGTGTCTGCTAGTATTTTGCGATGTTTAGTAGTTAAAATGTATTTCATGTTTAGTTTTTTTTAAAAAAAAAGAAAGGCCCGACAATTACTTGTCGGGCCTGTTTTCACAATGGTTTTGGTTGATTATGAATATTATTTTATCACATACCAAATCTGTCCCCGACGCTATCTGCTTCAGGCCACCACCAGTTTGTATGTAATTTGCTTATTGTCATTTGTACACTACAAATTTATTATATTTTTTCGCTTTACCAAGTTATTTTGTAAAAAAAACAAGAAAAAATGTAAAACGTTAGTCGTTCAGTAAATCTGGTCTTCTTTCGCGGGTGCGTTTTAGTTGTTCTTCATCACGCCATGCCGTTATTTTTGCTTCATGCCCACTAAGTAGGATATCAGGCACCTTATGCCCCCGCCATTCGGCAGGTCTAGTGTAGATAGGAGCGTCTAGAAGGCCATCTTGGAAGGAATCCGACAAGGCCGAGGTCTCATCCGAAAGCACCCCCGGGATAAGCCTAGCGATCGCATCAACAACTATTGCAGCCGGCAATTCTCCACCCGAAAGTACATAATCCCCAATTGAAATTTCCTTTGTAACAAAGATGTCTCGTATACGCTGATCTATACCTTTATAATGCCCACAGAGAATCATAATGTTTTCAGCAGAGGATAATTGGTTGGCCATCTCTTGATGCAGGGTAGTACCATCCGGTGTCATATAGATAATATCATCGTATTTTCGCTCAGCCTGTAATTTTTCTATACAAGCCGCAAAAGGTTCGATTTGCATAACCATGCCCGAGCCTCCACCATAAGGGTAATCATCCACAGACTTCTGCTTATTCAATGCATAATCCCTCAAGCTATGAACATGAATCTCTACTAATTCTTTTTTCTGAGCGCGTTGCAAGATGGAGTGTGCAAATGGACTTTGCAATAAATCAGGCAATACGGTAATAATGTCAAAACGCATGCAGCAAAGATAAATAAATAAAACTGGCTCAAAAGAAGTCATTTGGAAGGATTTAAACAACTTGTTACAATAGATGTGATGACATTTATACAAGTAATGTAATTCATAATCTGTCTAAATAATGATTTCTTATGAAATATTGTTTGGATTTTTTAACAGATTTTAACCTTTAATTCTGTTTGCTTGGTTGTTTACTAAACGAAAGTTCGTTTCCTATTCTACTAAGAAAACTCTGACTTGATTGTTTAAATTGCTATGTATACATAGAAAACTTAAAAAACTTGCAATAACAACCATCATCTGTTAAATTTGCCATCCGCTTCTGATTTATTCTCTTAAAGACGATGCGCTATACTACCTACGTATTAATACTAAATACTGGAAAGAGCATTTTTGATGCGTTTTTCATTGTTTACCTATGCATTGTCTATAAGGTTCTCAGTGTTAGAATTATATGTTGTTTAGGCAATATATAATTAGACGCGTCCTATTTGAGCAACTTAATTAAATAATTTATAAACAACATGAAACAAAAATTACTCAGTTTTATTCTGCTGTGTACACTCTTTGTGGGGGTATCCTTTGCGCAGAATCGTCAGGTGAGTGGTCAGGTAACATCTGCAAGCGATGGCACTCCAATTGGTGGAGTATCTGTTGCTGTAGTAGGTGGTACTTCAGCCTCTCAGACAGATGCCTCAGGTAGGTACAACTTGTCCGTTCCTGAAAATGCAACCTTAAACTTCTCTTACATTGGCTTCTTGGCGCAGCGAATTGTGGTTGGCCAGCAGTCTATTGTTAATGTGAAGTTAGTAGAAGATGCAACTTCACTGGATGAAGTTGTGGTGACGGCAATGGGTATCTCTAAAGAAAAAAGAGCCTTAAGTTATGCTACGCAAGAAGTAAAGGCAGACAAGCTTACACAAGCTTCCAATAGTAATTTAGCCACTGCATTACAAGGTAAGGTGTCAGGTGTGGAAGTAACTCCATCATCGGGTATGCCAGGTGCTTCTGCGAAAATCACTATTCGTGGGGCGCGTTCCTTTACAGGTGATAACACACCTTTATATGTTGTAGATGGTCTTCCGATCTCTTCTACCTCAGATGTAACTACAGGTAACTCTGTATCTGGATCCGATTACTCCTCTAGAGGAATGGATATTGATCCGAATGATATTGAGAGTATTAACATCTTAAAAGGACAAGCAGCTTCTGCATTATATGGTATGCGTGCATCCAATGGGGTAATTATTATTACCACCAAAAAGGGTAAAGGCGCAGGCCGTAAAGCACAAATCTCTTACAATTCCAATGTTTCCTTTGATAAGGTAGCAGTATTGCCAGATTTTCAAACTACCTATGCCCAAGGGGATAAAGGATTGTATGGTGCGAAAAATGGTTATATCAACTCCCTATCATGGGGTCCAAGAATCGATCAATTGCAGAATGACGCGATCTATGGTGGTGATGTTTCCAACAGCTTCTCTGATGCTGCTCAGGCTGCCGGTATTGATACCAAAGGCAAGTACTATGTGATGCAACGTGCTAAGGCTGGCTTGGATCCATGGGCTACACCACAGGCCTACAACAATGCTAAAGAGTTCTTCGACATAGGAACAACCTTTAACAATTCCTTAAATGTTGTACAAGGATTTGACAAAGGCCACTATGCCCTATCATTAGGTGCAACCAATGCAGATGGTATCGTTCCATCTACTGGCTTAGATCGTTATACAGCTAAGTTGGCAGCAGAGGTTAGCCTTACTGACAAATGGACAACAGGCTTTTCTGGAAACTATGTAAACTCTAAGATTGCAAAACAAACAGGTGCTAACAATGGGCTTATCTCTACCATTTATGGTGCCCCAGCTTCTTATGACTTTAAAGGAATTCCTTCACATATTGAAGGTGATCCATTTACTCAAAATACTTACCGTACGACTACTGGATTTGATGGTGCGTACTGGGCTGTAGAAAACAACCTATTTACGGAAGATACACAACGCTTCTTTGGAAATGGTTATACACAATATGCGACTTCCTTGGCGGACAATCAAAGCTTAACCTTGAAGTACCAATTGGGTGTGGATTCTTATACCTCTAATTATACAGATCTTTGGGGTTACGGACATGCGAACAATCGCGGTTCAGTTGAGAACTACCACTACTCTGTTACGGAGTTAAACTCTTTAGCTACGGCAGTTTACAACTGGAAAATCAATGATGATTTAGTGTTTGATGCCTTGATCGGTAATGAGATCGTCGACAAAACGCGTCGTTACGATGGCGCTATGGGTACAGACTTTAACTTCGCTGGATGGAATCACATGAACAATGCTTCCAGCTACACCGCAAGTCAGGACTTACGTAATACCCGTACCTTTGGTACCTTCGGTAATATCTCGCTAGCTTATAAGAACATGTTGTTCTTAAATGCTACAGGCAGAAATGATATTGTTTCTTCGATGCCTAGAAACAATCGTTCATTCTTCTACCCATCGGTATCTGCAGGCTTTATCTTTACGGAGCTTGAGGCTTTGAAGAATAATGTTGTGACATTTGGTAAGCTTAGAGCATCTTATGCTGAGGTTGGTCAAGCAGGAAATTATTACGAATCCTACTATACAACGCCCACATATAGCGGTGGTTTTTCATCCGGATATCCAATTATCTATCCAATAAATGGTACCGTTGCATTTACGCCTTATGGCATTATGTATGATCCAAACCTTAAGCCACAGAATACAAAATCTTATGAGATTGGTACAGACTTAACCTTCTATAGAGGTTTGTTTGACTTAAGCTATACCTTCTCTCGTCAGAATGTGAAGGATCAAATCTTCCAAGTACCATTAGCTGGTTCTACAGGAGCATCTAGCTTGGTTACTAACGGGGGGCGTGTTCACACCAATG
>JASLCA010000090.1 GCA_030146225.1 Sphingobacterium sp.
ATTGATTATAGCAATACTTTATCACTTACGGGGCTCCCTAGTCTTACGTATTTGAATCGGATGAATAGTTCGGAATTGGTAGACTTCCAAAAGGAAATGTTTAATTACCGCTCTGGTGACTATGCGGGTCTTGATCCACGTAAAGCGATGAACGATGTATACCTTGCGCTCTATGAGCATAAGGGGGGTAAAATTTCGGAAGCTGAGCTGGAAAGTCAGCTGGATGTATTTCGGAATCGGGACCGTAGGTCACAGATGGATGAATTTCTAAATAGCCATCGCTTTGATCAGCAACATAGCCTATCGCTTTCTGGTGGTACCGATCGTTATAAATACAGTTATTCCTTAAACTATACCCAACCTGGGGATTATAATAAGAACCGCCCTGTGAATAAGAGTATTGGTTTTAATATTCGAAATTCTATTAAAGTGACGGACTGGATGAATGTTAATGTCAATTTATTAGGTAAGAATCAGAAGCAAGATGGTAATACAGGCTTTAACTTTTACAATCAATATCTGGGGGGCAAAGCTTCTTACTACTTGCTACGCAATGCTGACGGTTCAGAAGCGCAATGGTACAATAACAAGTCCCAGTTTGAAATCGATCGTTTAAATAGCTTAGGACTAGTTGATGAAACTTTTATTCCTATTCAAGAGGTGAATAATACTCATACGAATTTCTATAATAAGTATTTGAATATAAATATCGGTGCAAATTTTAAGTTGATGAAAGGCTTAAGCTTTGATGTGTCTTACCAGAATGAACGTACTGAAGGTTACAATGGAAGGACTTATGCCGCTAATGCCTACAATACTGATGATGCGGTCTATGTGGGTAGGGATGTGAATGATGCCACGCAAATAGATAAAAATAATGTTATTCGACGGAATGTGCCATTGGGTGGGCAGTTTTCTGAAAGACGTCTTGATATAAACTCGTATACGGTTCGGGGGCAACTGAACTATGAAACATTGTTCGCGGATAAGCATGAGATCAATGTTATTGCTGGTGCGGAACGGAGAGCAATTAATTCTCGCTATACGGATATTTATAAGTATGGTTATGACCCTAGCAGTTTGGTGTACAAAGGTATTAATGAAGAACTATTTGGACTTAATATTCAAAATACGCAAGCCTTGTTTAACAGTTTTACCTTACTTAAAAAGGAAGAGGGCTTTCAGGATTTAGTAAATAGGTATGTGGCTTTTTATGCGAATGGTTCTTATACTTATGATCGAAATTTAACCCTGAGTGGTAGTGTACGTATTGATCAGTCTAATCTTTTTGGTACTGATATTAAGAATCAGTATAAGCCATTATGGTCTGTTGGAGCTTTGTATAGGATGCCTAATTTTGATCAATCTTGGTTGAATCGCTGGGCTGTTCGGATGACCTATGGTATTAATGGTAATGTGCCGAAGGGCTCTGGTCCTTACTTAATTTCTAAAGTTAATACGAATCTGAACCCTTATAATAGCGAACTACAAGCCTATATTGACACTCCTCCCAATCCTTCCTTACGCTGGGAGCGCACGGATGTATTTAACTTTGGGATTGATTTTGCCTTGCTATCTAATCGCCTGTCGGGATCAATCGATGTGTATAATAAGAAGACAGCAGACTTATTGGGTCCCACAGCTGTAGATCCTACTTTGGGATGGACTCAAGTTAATCTGAATTATGGAAATATGCGCAATCGCGGGATTGAGCTAGCCTTGAATAGTAAAATCCTTAAGAAAGAGAAGTTTGGCTGGGATGCTACTTTAAACATGAGTTACAATAAGAATGAGATTACACATCTTTATGTACAGCAAAACACTGTAGCCTATTATTACAATGAGCCTCAAAATCGTGTCGGCAAGCCAGTGGGTAGTTTATACAGCATTGATTATGCTGGTTTAGATAGCAAGGGGGCACCTTTGGCTCGTAAGCAGGATGGTACGCTTATTAACAATACGCAGCAATTGTCGGTAAATGATTTAATCTATAATGGAACGACAGTACCGCCTTATACCGTAGCATTGCGCAATGGTTTTAACTATAAGGATTTCTCCCTAAACTTTATGCTAATCTTTAATGGCGGACATGTGATGCGCACGGTGCACCCGGAGATGTTAACCAAGTTGGCGGAGCTTAACTACAATTCAAACTTTGATAAGCTTTGGTTGGATTATTGGAAAAAACCAGGTGATGAAAGTAACCCAGATTTAGCCCCTGCATTTACATCTGCTGCATCTGGTAATATTTCGGACATCTATAATGCGGCAGATAAGTTTGTTGAGAAAGCAGATTATATTAAACTCCGTGATATTTCTCTATCCTACACCTTGCCAAGTAAAGTAATCGCTCGCACGCCATTGCGTTATGTGCGTGTTACGGGACAGGTCATGAATGCATGGCGCTGGGCTGCGAATTCGCATAATCTTGATCCTGAGGTTTGGGCTGGTTATAAGCCACTTTTAGTATCACGAGGGGTGTTGTCGCCTGTGACGTATAATTTTGGGTTATCTATTGGTATATAATTTTGATGTTTTTAGCTATGAAAAAGACCTTGTTTTCGGCTGTAATAGCAGCTCTTATATGTATGAGTTGTGACTCTTACTTGGATGTAAAGCCTAAAGGCTTTACTATTCCTGAGTTGGTCAATGACTATACGCAATTATTGAATAGTGTAAGTTTAATTCGTGCTTCTCCAGCTTATCCGGATTATTTGACGGATCATGTGCAGTCTGGGGATGGGGTAGATGTTAATCGGGGAGCTAGTTTTGAAGCTTACGGTACGATGAAGAAGAATCTCTATACTTTTTCCCACGGTGCTATCTTTGAAGATGGGGAAACGGACCCTTATTGGGAGACGGCTTATAACCATATTTTCACCTATAATGTCGTGATAAATCATGTCTTGGAAGCCAAGGATGGTTCTTTGCAAGAGCGTAAGCGGCTGTGGGCCGAGGCTAAAGTAGGTCGGGCTTTTGAATACCTGAGTTTAGTAAATATCTATAGTAAGCATTACAATCCGGCAACGGCGGATCAGGATTTAGGCCTGCCTTATATTCTTTCGGAAGATATTACTAAAAGCTATTCACGGGTTTCGGTTGCCGAAATTTATGCCTTGGTGGAAGCGGACTTAAAGGAGGCTTTACCACATTTAGCGCTATCAGCTGGACATAAGTTTCAAGCCTTAAAAACAGTTGGATTTGCTTTCTTAAGTCGGATGAACCTGTATAAAGGAAATTATAAGGAGGCGCGTGAAAATGCACAGGAAGCGTTGAAATTAAATAGTTACTTGGAAGATTATAGTCTTTATACGAATAAGACGAAGACCACTTGGGGTCGTGTTTGTCTAAAGACAGATGAGAATACGCCATTCCCAGAGATACGATTAAACAATGAAACAATTTGGGGACGCATGGGCACGAGTAGCTCAGGCTCGTTGAATAGTGAAGTATATGCTTCTTCGGATTTAATAGCGACTTATAAGCAGGATATTGCTGCGGGAGCTAAGGATCTTCGCTATGAGTTGTTCTTTTGTAGGGACACTGCTTTTTTTGGTGCTAATGTCACGCGCTTTCCGGGCCGTGTGCTTTGGGCGCCTTATATAGATTTTAATACTGGATTTAGCACGCCTGAGCTTTTCTTGACGCTGGCGGAATGCGAGGCTCGTATTGGCTCTAGCGTGGAGGCGCTGAACTTGCTGAATACATTGCGAGACAAGCGTATTGAAAACAATGTGCATATAGCAGGTTTGACAAATGCCCAGACTCTGAAATTGGTCTTGGAAGAAAGACAACGTGAGATGCCTTTCTTGGGAAGTATGCGCTTGGTGGATTTGAAAAGACTGGATGTTACAGGAGATTTAAGAAAGAATCTGCTGCATCAGGTCGATGGTAAGACTTACGAAATGTCCTCCTCGGATGCGCGTATGATTTTGCCCGTGCCACCAAAGGTTTTATCCTTGAATCCTTCTATTCCACAGTATGAACGTTAATAGCAACCTGATGAAAAAAACAATATGGAGCTTTTTGCTCGCGCTATGTAGCTTGGGGACTTATGCCCAGACTAGCATAAAATTTGAAAGCCTTTCCTTTGCGCAAGCAAAGGAAAGTGCACTAAAGCAAAATAAGTTGATCTTCTTGGATGGCTATACCTCCTGGTGTGCGCCTTGTAAGTGGATGGAAAGCAATGTCTTTGTAAAGCCTGCTGTTGCTGATTTTTTTAATAGTCATTTTGTCAATACAAAGTTTGATTGTGAAAAAGGGGAGGGCATCGACTTGGCGAAGACCTATGGCATTAATAGCTTTCCTACTTATTTATTCTTAGATGGCTATGGTACGCTTGTCTATCGTACGCAATCTCGTATGGAAGCACAGGAGTTTCTAGCGGAGGGTCAGCGCGCAGCAGATCCGAGCTACCATATTCCTGTATTGCAAGCCGCTTTTGCTGCTGGGGAATCTAATCCTACCTTCTTATTACGCTATATCGCTGTGATGACTAAGGTGGA
>JASLCA010000158.1 GCA_030146225.1 Sphingobacterium sp.
TTATGTAAAGCAGCATGCAGGTGCGACACAGATAATTATGAAGTATTTGCAAAGACAGTTGGGGTAGCGCTGTAGCGACTTCAATTAAATTACCGTTTACTTTGCATTAACAATCAATACCAATCTATAAACATGAGAAGTACGACAGCCAATCCAAGTAAACTTGTCTTAACAGTTTTATTGTTCGCCGTTATTATTATCATACAGTTGTGTCTGATTCTTTTTTTAGATCCGGATCGGAAGATTGCCGTTCAGGGAGAACATACGATTGATAAGAGCCTCTCTGCATATGCCTAATACTTTAAAAGAGGTGTTAAGCATAGATTTATGTGTACTCCCCTTGTAAAATTAAAAACTTGGAATAGATTTTGGTGCAATGTGGGTTGCTAAGAGCTGAAAAGCTTTTACTATTAAACAAAAAATTACATTTACTGTTATTGATTTTATGAGCAAGGCAAAAGATAAACGAGAAGATTATAATCCAGGACCCCGTGTTGGCATCACTTTTTCAACCTTTGATCTGCTGCATGCAGGACATATTATGATGTTAGCCGAGGCTAAAAGACAATGTGACTACTTGATTTGCGGCCTGCAGATGGATCCAACCTTGGACCGACCAGAGAAAAATCCGCCTACACAGACCGTTGTAGAGCGTTATATACAACTTCGCGGTTGTCATTATGTGGATGAGATTGTACCTTATTCTACAGAGCAAGATTTAGAGGATATCCTGCGTTCCTTCAAGCTGGATGTGCGTGTTGTAGGCGACGAGTACAAGGATAAAGACTTTACGGGTCGTAAGTATTGTGAAGATAAAGGGATTGAACTTTACTTTAATAGCCGTGATCATCGCTTTTCCAGCTCAGGCCTACGCAAAATTGTAGCCGAGAAGGAAGCTGCGAAAAATGGCAAGAAATAAATCATAATCATTTGTAATGGAGAAGGTTAAAATGTGAATTGGTTTGTGCCATTTCTCTTTTAACCTTCTGCCCTTTTTAACTATATTGATTACTTTTGTTTTTCGATAAAGTTTTGCCATTCAATGAAAATTACATAATGAAAAAAATATTAATTACAGGTGGCGCGGGCTTTATTGGCTCCCATGTGGTTCGGGAATTTGTGAATAAGTATCCTGCTTATCAGATTATCAATCTGGATGCATTGACCTATGCTGGCAACCTTGAAAATCTAAAAGATATTGAAGATAAGCCTAATTATACCTTTGTAAAGGCTGATATTACCGATATGGAAGCTATGCGTAGCATCTTTCAGGAATACAAGCCAGATGGGGTTATTCACTTAGCGGCAGAATCTCATGTAGATCGTTCAATCACAAATCCTACAGCCTTTGTGATGACCAATGTTATAGGGACGGTAAATTTGCTTAATGCAGCCAATGAAATCTGGAAAGACAATTATGAAGGCAAGCGCTTTCACCATGTTTCTACAGATGAAGTGTATGGTACTTTAGGCGAGACAGGCTTATTCCGTGAGGATACTGCCTATGATCCGCATTCCCCATATTCGGCTTCTAAAGCATCCTCTGATCATTTTGTGAGAGCTTATCAGGATACCTATGGCTTACCTATTGTTATTACCAATTGTTCTAACAATTATGGACCAAATCACTTTCCTGAAAAGTTGATACCACTTTGTATTCATAATATTTTAAACAATAAGCCTTTACCAATTTATGGGGACGGCAAGTTTACGCGTGACTGGCTTTATGTAATTGATCATGCTAAAGCGATTGACATGGTTTTTCACCAGGGCCAAAATGGCCAGTCTTATAATGTAGGCGGCTTTAATGAATGGAAAAATATTGATCTAGTTCAAGAGCTATGCAAGCAGGTGGACGAAAAGCTTGGTAGAGCTGATGGAACTGCGGCAGCATTGATAACCTTTGTCAAAGACCGTCCAGGTCATGACTTGCGTTATGCAATTGATGCGACAAAGATTAATAAAGAGCTAGGCTATCAACCATCCGTTACCTTTGAAGAAGGCTTGTCAAAGACGATCGATTGGTTCTTAAACAACCAGGATTGGCTAGATAGCGTTACCAGTGGAGCTTATCAAAGTTATTACCAAGAGCAGTATAAGTAGGGTTAACTTGCGAGCTGTGAAATCGTAAAAGGGTTAAATCGTAAAGGATTCTTTTGATAAACTCGTAGAAACGATTTCTCGCATTGACAAATTAGCGATTCTACATATTTAAAAAAGCACATGCAATTAACAGAAACAAAATTAAAAGGCTGCTTTATTTTAGAGCCAGCTAAATATGGAGATAGCCGCGGTTACTTCTTTGAGAGTTTTAATGAGCGCACCTTCAATAGTTTGACAGGCACGGAGACACATTTCGTACAAGACAATCAGTCTTATTCGACCAAAGGGGTCTTGCGTGGTTTACATGCACAATCAGGCGAGTCTGCGCAAGCAAAGTTAGTGCGTGTCTTAGAAGGAAAAGTTTTAGACGTAGCTGTAGACGTGCGTCCTGGCTCAACTACTTTTGGCCAACATGTAGCAGTAGAATTAACAGCAGCGAACAACTTGCAATTATTTGTACCTAGAGGTTTTTTGCATGGCTTTGTGGTACTTTCCGACACAGCTACTTTCTTTTACAAATGCGACAACTTCTACCATAAAGAAGCAGAATATGGCGTCAAATTTGACGATGCAGACTTAGGCATAGACTGGAGCTTACCATTAGATCAATTAATCGTCTCTGAAAAAGACCAAATATTACCTAGTTTTAAAGAGGTATTTGGGGGGTAGTAAGGGGGCAACCTGATTTTACTATTTAACAATTTTACTATTTAACATTAAGATAATGAAAATATTAATAACAGGAGCAAACGGTCAATTAGGTTCTGAATTGAAAGACCTTTTAGGGCAACATCCGCTTAAGGACTGTTATTTTTTAGATCGGAAGCAACTGCCTTTAGATCAGCCCATACTTATTCAAGATATCCTTGGGATGTATGAGCCCGATATTATAGTGCATGCTGCGGCCTATACTGCGGTTGATAAGGCAGAGTCTGAGCCAGAGTTAGCTGATGTAGTTAATCATTTAGCTTCAGAGGAGATTGCTCAGTATTGTCGACTGAATGATACGCGGCTAATTGCAATTTCTACAGATTATGTCTTTGATGGCAATTCAGACAAGGCTTTGTCGGAAGATGCTGCGGTCGCGCCTGTCAATACTTATGGCTTAAGCAAGCTTAAGGGGGAGCAAGCTATACTAAAATGGCATCCAGAGAGCATTATTATTCGTACATCCTGGGTCTATTCTAAATATGGGAATAACTTTGTAAAGACGATGTTGCGCCTGATGACTGAACGAGAGGAGATTAACGTTATCAACGATCAGGTTGGATCTCCAACGGCGGCAAAAGACTTAGCATTAGCTATCGTACATATTATTGATTCCGAGCAATGGACTCCAGGTATTTACCACTATTCCAATGAAGGGGAGATCTCATGGTATGATTTTGCAGAAGCCATTAAGGAAATCAAAGACTTAGATTGTAAGATTAATCCTATTCCTACAAGTCAGTATCCAACAGCAGCAACGCGTCCCAAGTACTCGCTGCTCGATAAAACGAAAATTAAAAGTACATTTGGTATAGAAGTACCCTTTTGGAAAGATAGCCTGAAAGAAATGTTGCAAAATCGTGAAACCGTTAAATCGTGAAACAGTTAAGGAAAAATTACTAAACTATTCTTTATGTATCAATTTTATTTTGAGAAGTTAGAAGTTTGGCAAAATGCAAGGGCACTTGCAAAGGATATCTATTAATTAACATCTTGTTTTCCAGAAGCAGAGCGGTTTGGATTAGTGAGTCAGTTGCGTAGAGCAGCAAATAGTGTTGGCGCAAATATTGCAGAAGGTATGCATCGCAATACGGTAAAAGATAAGGCAAGGTTTATCAACCAAAGCTTTGGGTCAATAATGGAGGTATTGCATTTTATAATCTTATCTCAGGATTTGAAGTTTATCACTGAGGAAAATTATTTTGAAATAAGACCTAAAATTGAAAAGATAGCGAACCAATTGAATGCGCTATATACAAGTTTAATTAAAACCTAAAATTGAAAAATTATTAATTCTGCTTAAGGAAGCGGTTTTACAGTTTTACAGATTTACAATTTCACAAAAGAATGAAAGGAATTATATTAGCTGGAGG
>JASLCA010000217.1 GCA_030146225.1 Sphingobacterium sp.
TCCCCTTCATTTCTAAAGTAATTTTCAGGAGTTACAAAATCTGGCTCCTTGTCCAAGAGCTTCGAACAAGCAGTCAGGGAAAGAGTGGCAGCAAGTATTACGCTATATATAGGTTTCATAGGATAGAATAATTAAGGTTAAAATTTAATATCAAGACCAAAAGTCACCGTACGCGGTCTAGGATATGGAGACCAGTCAAAAGAAGGCGTAAGCGCAGAAGGGCGCGTATTCACCTCCGGATCAGGACCAGAATAGCTTGTCCAAGTCAGCAGGTTTTGCGCAGAGGCATAGACCCGAATAGAACTCATCTGCAAGCGCTTGAGCTGCTTTGCATTAAAGTTATAACCTAGGGAAACGGTCTTCAAACGTAGATACGAGCCATCTTCAATCGTCCGTGAAGAATATACAGCAGGCCCTTGACCTCCCACGCGGTACAGATCATTGGTTTGATTTTCAGGCGTCCAGCGATCCGCAAAGGAGGCATACATATTTAAGAAGCCCCGAGCGACAGGCCCTCCCCCTTCAAACTCAATCCGATTGGCATTGAGCACATCGCCACCATAACTCCATTGTAAGAAGATATTCAGATCCACATTTTTATAGGTAAAGTTATTGTTGAAGCCACCATTGTGCTTCGGATTCGGATTTCCGATAATCGTTAAGTCATAGTCATTCACGAGTCCATCCCCATTAATATCGCGAAAGCGAATATCCCCAGGCTTAATGCTGCTGCTTGGATTCCCATTATTCGGGACCCCAGCCTTTAAGGAATAGCTACCAGCCGGACCTTCATTAAAGTCAGCATATTGGTATACCCCATCGAATAAATAACCATAGAATAAAGCAATAGGCTGTCCAGGAACTGCGATATAGGGATAGGCATTATTGAAGTTACCCCAGTTGACACGCGTCGCTAAACTCGGCTCATCCTCATTCAAGGCAAGCACCTTGTTTTTATTAAATGCGATATTAAAGCTAGAATTCCAAGAGAAGTTACGCGACTTCACATTCTGCGTCTCGAGCGTAAACTCCCAACCACTATTGGAGACCTCACCAATATTCTTAAAGCCCCTTAGAAAGCCCATACTAGGCGCTAGCGTACTATTTAAGAGCAGATCTTTTGTCTTCTTCTGGTAGTAATCTGTTGTGAGCTGCACCCGATTGTTGAAAAAGGCCAAGTCCAAGCCAAAGTTGCTCTGAACGGTAGTCTCCCATTTCAAGTCATAATTGCCCAGCGTAGTCGGGATAATCCCTTGACCAGGGCTATTTCCAAAGTTGTAGCCCGAGACAGTAGTCATCTGCAAAGCACTCAATGCGGCAAAGTCGGACACGCGGTTATTCCCCGTTGCGCCAATGCCCGCTCGTAGCTTTGCATCCTGCAACCAGGTCACCGACTTCAGAAACTTCTCATCCTTCAGGCGCCAAGCCAAAGCCGCCGATGGGAAATACCCCCATCTATTCTGCTTAGAAAACTTAGACGAACCATCGCTACGATACGATACCGTCAGCATGTATTTCGATAAGTAATTATAGTCCACACGACCTAAGTAGGACAACAAGCCATTGGACTCATCAATAATAGGCGCAGTCGTAATCTGTCCCTCATCAATTCCCTTAATGCCCAGCGCCTCATTCGGCACCATAATAGACGAAAAGCCATTGCTATAGGTACGAATATCCTGCATGGTAAGGCCCGCCATGGCTTTCAAGGTATGTTTCTTGTTAAACTTCTTGGTATAGGTCAGAATATTCTCATTCAACATATTGGTAATCTCATTGTTCCAGATCGAACCGTTGACCTTATTGTTGGTAAAGCGGTGACCCGCGCGAGAATTAGAGTTAAAGAAGATCTCCTTGCGTTGATTAATACGCGTATAGCCTCCTGAAACGCGTAGGTTTAAGCCTTCCATTAGCTTATAGTCTAAGTAACCATTCGCCATTAAGCTCGCGCTAAACAAGGGATTGTACTCATTGGTAGCCGACAAATACGGATTAATACGTAAATCTGTACCCGCACTAGGATCCATATCAGGATCATAAAGATCATCGATCAAGGTTGCATCTGTTAAGGCATTCCCCGTTACAGGTCTAAAGCCCCAGATGCTGTACATTAAGCTAGCGGTAGAACTAGGTCCCTGCTCAGATACAATGGTACCGTAGCGTTTGTAGGAGGTATAATTCAGGTTGATACCAAGCTTAAGTCGATTGCTTACCGTCTGATCCAAGACCATACGGCCTTGGTATTTATTAAAGCCAGAATTGATTAAGATACCATCTTGATCCATAAAGGAGCCCGAAAGTGCAAAGCGCGTACGCGCATTCCCACCCCGAATAGCAGCGCTATGATTATGTGTAATCGCCTGTCTGAAGACCTTATCCTGCCAGTTGACCCCCGTCATATTGCGGTAATCCTCCAAGGTCTGATCATCACGCAAATAAATCTTTGAATATAAGGTAGGATTTTGCTCCAATTGGTATTTTACAAACTCATAAGGGTTAAGCATCTCCTGCTTCTTAATAATACTATTTAAGCCCAACCAGCCATTATAAGAAATCACAGGCAGACCCGGCTTTCCTTTTTTGGTAGTAATAATCACGACCCCATTGGCTCCCCGAGCACCATAGATCGCTGTAGCAGAAGCATCTTTTAAAACTTCTAAGGATTCAATCTCTTCAGGATTTAGCATATTCCCCACAGAGGATTCAACAGGAAAGCCATCCACCACATAGAGCGGCGAGTTTTCTTGCGTCACCGAGTTGTTTCCGCGGATAACAATAAGGAGTTCCGCTCCAGGCTGTCCATCATTGGAGCTCACCTGCACCCCAGCTACCCGACCAGCCAAAGCCTCTTCGAAGTTGGCCACGGGTGCTTTCTGCATATCGACCACACTAGCTCTCCCCACCGAGCCGGTTAGATCTTTTCTAGATGCCGTGCCATAGCCAATAACCACAACGCTATCAATACTTTCAGCACTATGCAGTAAAGTGATATGCATTGGACTTTCAGAAGTAATAGGTTGGGACTTGGACACAAAGCCCAGCATGGAAACCAACACAAGGTCGCCATTGCTAACTGCTGGAAGTGTAAAAGCGCCTAGGGCATCCGTAGAAGTTTTGACAGCCTTGCCTTTTACAAGTACAGTAACACCTTGTAAAGGTTGCCCCTCTGCATCAATAACCTTACCCGTTAAGGTAAAATTACTTTGCGCGAAGATCAGCATTGGTAAAAAAACCAAAGCTAAAAGAGTAATTCCGCTAGAATAAAATTTGTTCATCTTATCTGGTTATAATTAGGTACATTCACAAAACTAGTATGGTCTAGACTGGTTTGCTTTTCTAAAAGTAGAAACTTATTTTTGTAATCACAAAAAAAAATTAAAATAATGCTAGATTTAGGTCTTAGGCCTGCTTGAAACACAATCACATAGTTTAATTTGTATTTAATTCTTTATTTTTGATTTATTAAAACCTGGATATGTCTTTAAAAAACGATACGACGAGTAACTCGAAAGTCAAGTACCTGCAAGTGGTTGATCATATACATGCGCTCATCGAAAACAAGGATCTAGCTATTGGGGATCGCATCCCCTCTTTGAACCAACTGCAAAGGGAGTTTGGGATGAGCAAGGAGACTGTATTGAAGGGCATCAACCACCTAGTGGAGCAGGGTATTATTGAGGCTGTCTATAGAAAGGGCTATTATGTCAACAAGAAAGATGTGCAGCATTCTTATCGCATACTCTTACTCTTGGACAAGATGAATACCATGCGGGAATTGGTCTATCAATCCATCCTTACCGAAACCAAGGAAAGAGCGGAGGTAGATGTATTCTTTCATCATCATAACTACAAGGTATTTAGCAATATTATTAAGGAGAACCTGAGTACCTACACGCATTTTGTGGTAGCGACCTTTTTAAAAGAAGATCCCAGCGAAGTACTCAACCTGATACCCGAGCACAAGCGGATTATGATAGACTTTAATCAAGCGGGCTTGGAAGGCAATTATTCGGTGATCTATCAAGACTTTGAACACGACATCTACAACAGCTTAGTACAGCTGGAAGAGCAGATGCAAAAATACAAGAAGCTGGTGCTGATCGCCCATGCGGAGGCCGTACATGCTGAGCAAGTGATAAGAGGCTTTGTGCACTATTGTGAAGAGCATGCTATCCCCTATGCGATTCAGGCTGATGTAGACGCAAATGCCTTTGAGAAGCACAATGCCTATATTACCTTTAGCCGTTACGACACCGATGAAGTAGCTTTAATAAAGCTGGCCAAGCAACATGACTTTAAACTAGGTGCGGACATCGGCCTGATCTCTTACAACGATACTGCCGTCAAGGAAATACTTGAAGGGGGGATTACGGTTATCTCAACAGATTTTGAGCAGATGGGCAAGTCAGTCGCAGAGACTATTCTTTCCAAAAAAGTAAAACAGGAACGGAACCCCACAAAGGTAATTGTCCGCAATTCCTTTTAGCGGAATGTCTATACAAGGAGTTTGTTTTTGGAGAAATGCCTCTTGATAGGCTTGTCTTTTTAGCGGTTTTAGCTATGTAAAGGTTTTACTTATTAGCGGTTTGAGTTTTCTGGAGTTTTATCTCTTAGGAGAGTTCTCTATTTTAAGGGCTAGACTATATAAATAAGAAATCCCCACAGTGTTGTGGGGATTTCTTATTTTAACTGAGTTATTCCTAAGAAGGCACTTTCCTTGCTTTCTCTCTTTCCCAGACCCTATGGCCTTTCATTGCCGTTATAAAGTCTTTGGTCAGATCGTCCGCACTTTCAAGTATGACGCCCTTGTCTTTTTCTAAAAAGGCTTTCTGCATTAATTCTTCTGCACCCTTTGCAAATGCTAGGGCTTTGCAATGCCTATAGCCTTCATTTATAAATTGTAGGTAATCGGGATTACTTTTTAAGGCCTTTACTGAATCCCCATCTGGAGTGTAAAAGGCATCATAAAGCACGGAGGCATCCGTCAGGTAAGAATGCTGAATGGCTTCGGTCCCGCCTTCTTTATAGGTTAAGGCACCCACATGCGATGAGATCAAGACAGCTTCTGCTCCTTCCTTTGCGAGGGCTTGCTTCATCTTGTCTACAGCGGCTTTGCTCACCCCATCATCCACTAAGAATGCGACCTGACGGGTTTTAATTGTACCTTCGCCAGGCTTAACTTTCATGCTGAGGGCTGCTGAGCTGGTTACTTCTGGGCTTTTGGCTTTCAGGGGATAGTTAGGATGATTCTGACGTGCAAACTTCAGGGTCAACTCATCCAGCTCGGCTGGAGGTGTTTGCCCTAGGTTATGCCCCACCTTCTTAGCCAGGTCTTTGTCAATCTGATTTAAGATCGCCAATTGTCTACGGCGAATGTTTTCATCATTTACCTTGGATAGCTCAAAGCTTAAGGCATCTATAATATGCTGTTGCTCTTCTGCCGATTGGGACTTGAAGAACAAGGTCGCCTGCGTAAAGTGATCGGCAAAGGAGTCTGAACGCTGCCTTACCTTTGGTGCATCGATATGCTGCTTATGGGATTCATAGCCTTTTTCTCCTTTTAGCATGGCTTGATAGGGACAGCCCGCGGCCTTGCTATTGGGGAAGTAGGTCACCTCATTGTTGGGGATGTCCATGCGGGCAAATCCATCTTTTTGGTTGTTATGCTTCCCATTAATAGGACGATTGATTGGCAATTCATTAAAGTTGGGTCCTCCTAAGCGGTAGTTTTGGGTATCCAAATAGGAGAATACGCGTCCTTGTAGCAAGGGGTCATCGCTAAAGTCAATCCCTGGCACAAGCCTACTTGGGGCAAATGCCGCCTGCTCGGTTTCGGCAAAGAAGTTGTCCGGATTCCGATTGAGGGTCATGGTTCCTACAATTTGTACAGGCACCAGCTCTTCGGGTATGATCTTGGTTGCATCTAAGATATCAAAGCTGTATTTAAACTCATCCTCTTCTGGTACAAGCTGCACCCCTAGGTCCCATTGTGGAAAATCTCCCTTGTCTATGGCA
>JASLCA010000229.1 GCA_030146225.1 Sphingobacterium sp.
GTGATTTAAAGCTAAAGCCGTAAAAGGCGTAGACTCGCTCGGCCGAACGACAACCGTACAGCCTACAGCTAGTGCTGGAGCAATCTTGCGAGTAATCATCGCTAAAGGAAAGTTCCATGGCGTTATTGCTCCCACAACCCCAACTGCTTGTTTAATGGTATGAATTCGCTTGTCCGCTGTAAATCCAGGAATCGTATCCCCATAATTTCGCTTTGCTTCCTCGGCAAACCATTGGATATACGAAGCTCCATAATCCACCTCACCTCTACTCTCGGCGATGGGCTTTCCACTTTCGAGCGTCATAATCGTAGCCAGAGACTCCTTATGAATATGGATTAGCTCGTACCAAGCCATCAACACAGCAGCACGCTCCTTAGCAGACTTGGACTTCCAAGCCGCAAAGGCCACATGTGCAGCATCAATAGCCTTGGCCATAAAATCCCGCCCTTCATCATAGACAGTGCCTATCACAGTGAGGTCAGCAGGGTTGCTGACACTTATCTTTTGCGTACTAGCATGCTGCCAAGCACCATCTACAAATGATTCTTCAAATAAAAGATCCTTATATGAACTCATGTCTATTGTGTATTAATCTTCAAATATAATAACTTGCCGAATAGCATCTCCCGCCGCCAGGCGTTCAAAGCCTTCATTAATATCCTCCAAGCGGATACGATGGCTGATCAATTGATCAACAGGCAAGCGGCCTTGCTGATAAAGTGCCAAAAAATTGGGGATATCTATGCTTGGCACGCAGCTCCCTAGGTAGCAGCCCTTAAGTGTTTTCTCTTGCCCCACCAAGGTCAGCGGATTCAGACTCAGACGGGCATCCGGATGTGGCAATGCGCCAGTAACTGTTACTCCCCCCTTTTTAGTCGCATTAAAGGCAAAATCCAATGCCGACATCGCGCCAGCAAACTCCACGGACTTATCCACCCCAGCAAGCGTAAGCTTACCTTTGAGCTTCTCCAAGGCTCCCTCTTCACTAGAATCAATAATATCCGTAGCGCCATACGCTTTCGCAACAGCAAGCTTGTCAAGATTGACATCCGCAGCAATAATCTGCGATGCCCCAGCGGCCTTAGCCCCCAAAATTGCAGAGAGGCCCACGCCACCTAGTCCAACCACTAGAATAGACTCTCCAACATGCAGTTCAGCGGTATGCACCACTGCCCCTACACCAGTCATCACTGCACAGCCAAAGAGCGCCGCAATCTCAAAGGGATAGGACTTATCGATTTTCACCAAAGAGTAGATAGACGCGATCGCGTACTCCGCAAAGCCCGACACCCCTAAGTGATGGTAATAATCCTCGCCTTGGCTGTTTTTAAGCTTTCTGTCGCCATTTAAGAGCAAGCCCTCATTGTTCGCCTTCGCTCCCGGCTCGCACAAGGCAGCGCGCCCAGACATGCAGTATTCGCAATGTCCACAAGATGGTAAAAAGGCAAAGACTACATGATCTCCTACCGCAAATGTTTTTACATCCTCACCCAACTCCACAATTATCCCCGCTGCCTCATGCCCTAAAACCATCGGCATAGGTCGCGGCCTATTGCCATCAATCACAGATAGATCTGAATGACAAAGGCCTGCCGCCTTTATTTGAACAATTACTTCGTATTTACCAGGCTTCCCAAGGGTAACCTCTTCAATGCTTAAAGGCTTAGATTCTGTATAGGGGCGTGCATGTCCCCCAGATTTATGTAGCACTGCTGCTTTCGTTTTCATAAACTATTTAATTTGATGTGCTGCATTAATCATAATATTCCTCAGGCCCTTTCTTAAATGTCTTCCATTTATCGGGATCATGCCCCGTTACGACTAATGCATTATATTTCTCGGCATAGGCATGCAGCTTCTTAACAGAGCGAACAGAGTCCACCGTCGAGGCTAGAAAACCAGGCAAAGCCCTTTCCTCCCAATGATCCGTAGTGTATGCTGCATCTATAGCCAATAGAATTGATCCTGAATTAGGCAAGGTAATTAAGAAGCTACAATGTCCAGGCGAGTGCCCAGGCGTAGGGATCATCAGGATTGAGCCATCCCCAAAAAGATCATAGCTATCGTTGTAGTCCAGCTCCAGAAACTGCCATTTTAGACCCGGCTTATCAAAATCCTTACGGATATAGCCGCCATCAGCAAACCAATCCGGGGTAAAAGCATAGGCATACTCACTACGCTGCACAACATGCGTAGCCTTAGGGAAGCGTCCTACCGCCCCAGTATGATCCAAGTGAAGATGAGATTGAAGTACATACTTAATACTGTTGGGATCAATCCCTAGCGCCGCTATGGTGTTCACACAGCCCTCATGCTCTTCCATCACTGGCCAATACACGCTAGTAATTCCGCCCCAATGACCCTTCGGATCTTTTACACACTCTACAGCATTGCCCCCATCAATAATAACATTGCCTTTTGGATGTGTGATCAGATACCAAGGAACAGGTATTTCATAAGGATCTAAAGATGCATTCATCTTAATATTATTCTCCTTACATTTCAGGACTCCAGTCTGAAACATGTAAAGCTTTATATCTTTTTGCATAATCAATACGTTTTTTGGGTAAAACAATTTATTATAAATAATGCTATAATCCTTTGGGCTTTTAGTCAGCCGTAGGAGAATTGCTGAAAAGCGCTATAAGCAGCTTTCCCTTTGGTTACAGAACGAACAGAGCTAATCCCATATTGTTAGGGACGCTATACATTTGACAATTAAATGTCCGACATAGGCTCTTCCACCCTGCCACACTTCTAGGAAAATACGATCATAAAAAACTATAAAACATATAGTTAATACAATAAAAGTAAAGTGATAATTTAACACAAAAGGAGTAACAAGCTATTCCACATTGTTACTCCACTTGCTACAAAGGCCTAATTGAATTTGTTAAACCAAGCTATATAAGCGTCCACAGCACTCTGTAGAAACTTAAGGGTTCCGGCCTCTTTAAGATTTCCGTCTTCATCAAAATAGGTATGTACATTGGCCAGATAAACTTCAGGCTGCTGCATGGTATACATATCTAAAAACACAAGACTTTGTCTCAAATGGTGATTGGCACCAAAGGCCGAAAGATTTCCGGGCGCATTGCTAAAGACCGCAGCAGGCTTAGTAGCCCATACACTTTTCCCATAAGGTCTAGAGCCTACATCGAGTGCATTCTTTAATACTGCAGGCATCGATCTGTTATACTCTGGGGTAACGAATATAACCCCATCCAGTTCCTTAATCGTCTTCCGAAAGATAACATAAGCAGGTGGGACCTCGTCTTGATCATCAAAATCCTGATTATAAATTGGAATATCTTCCAGCGTAATTAATTTGAATGTAAAACCGTTGGGTGCCATCTTTACTATCACCTGGGCAATCTTCTTTGAAAAGGAGGCTTTACGTAGACTGCCTACAACAATGCCTATTGTCTTCACCATAATAAGTTATTTAAATAAGTAATTAATAGTACGTCTTACATTCCAGCGCAACGTACTACTAAAAACAAATAATATGGCGGGTTGTTTGGGCAACCTTGTAACAATTAATTAAATATCTTATAGATAAGTTAAACGAGCAGTTCTTTATCTTCCGCTTCCACTAAGCGCTGCAACAGATTTGTTTTAAGCTGATTATAGAGATCATCTTTCGCCTCCGCATAGGAAAGCTGGTACCTCCGTTGTATTTCATGCATATCCGCTGGGAATGCAGCCAACAGTTTCGTGTAGTACGTATCTAGCTGTTCATTGCTCGGCATTTCATAGGTTATTCGCAACTGAAAACGCCTTAACAAGGCTTGATCAATAATATCCACATGATTGGTCGCACAGATCAGCAAGGCCTTTTCCGGGAAATAATCAATCAGTTGAATCAAGGTATTTACCAGCCTCCGCATCTCCCCCACATCCTTATCATCACTGCCCCGCGCCTTGGCAAGTTGATCAAACTCATCGAGAAAAAGCACAGCCCGCTCGCGCCCCGCCTTATCAAAGACTAACTTTAGATTTTGGGAAGTCTCCCCTATACGGGAAGAGATAATCTGACTCAGGTTTAAGATATAGATGGGCTTATCAAGCGCGGTAGCAATAGCCTTTGCGGTAATTGTTTTACCACAACCCGAACTCCCATGGAGCAGCAGCTTGTTGTTTACGGGCAAGCCATACTTGCTTAGTTCAGCAATAAAGCGATGTTCCTTAACCAATTGTTGTATAGCCGATCTATTCTCAGGTGTCAGTACAACTTCATCCAGGTTTGTTTGCCCCTTCTCGGTTATGAGCAAATCAGCAATATTCATCATGTCAATAGATTTTACTTTTGGCTATTCAGCCAGTTCTCCTTCAGTATACGATATCTAAAATTTAAGCGATTGGCCTCCCCCACATAAGCCACCGTTTCTTCAGCTATCTTCTCCGCCCCTAGGCGTTCAATAGCAACTTGGGAACGCAGATTACTGGCCCCAATATGGAAATAAACTTGCGAAACATACTTAAAGCAATAGTCTAACATCAACCGCTTAACGATATGATTCACACCTGTACCCCAGGTATCCTTGCCATAAAAGGTATAACCTATAAACACACTATTGTCCGCTGGCTCATAATCATAAAAACGACTACTTCCCAGTAGCTTTTGAGTCTCCTTCTCCAGCACCTTAAAGGCCCCCTGACTCTGCATCGCTCCAGCAAAGAAGGTCCGAAACACAGCTTCCTGCCAACGATCCTTGTTGGGATGTTGTGCCCAGACGTCTGGGTCAGCTGCCACCTCATAGAGAGCTTCAAAGTCTGCTGCTACCAGAGGCAACAGCTGAATACGATCATTGCTTAAAATAGCTTGCCTGTTGAAATCCATAGTTTACATTTCTGACTTCAAATGTAAGTCATTTTAGGCAATAATTAAGGCCACAAAAGGATACAGTTCTTATAATTTCAGCTAGTCCAAGCC
>JASLCA010000266.1 GCA_030146225.1 Sphingobacterium sp.
AAGGTAGAACGCCTTTCGGGACATCCCAAGATACGGGTAAACTGTACCCCCAAATATGCCTATGGACTCGCTGAGTTTAGTAAAAACCGAGGCAGCAATCATGTACAATTTGAATATAATGAACATAAGGTAAGGCTTATTACCAATATGGGAGTAAGCCACTTTTTTGATGACAATCCCTATCCCTTGGGCGAGCCAATCTACCTGATCCTGACCTATGGGGATTCCTTCGATGCACCTATAGAGGCCACGGCAGAAGACTTCTTAAAGAAGACTACCGCTTACTGGCATCGATGGGTTAAGAATGCCGCCATTCCGCAATTCTATCAACAGGAAGTGATACGCTCGGCCTTAGTGCTGAAGTTACATCAGTACGAGGATACAGGTGCGATTATCGCCGCAAGTACCACGAGTTTGCCGGAACATCCAGGCTCCGGCAGAAACTGGGATTATAGGTTTTGCTGGGTACGGGATAGCTTCTATGTGTTGACAGCCTTAAACCATATAGGGCACTTTGAGGAGATGGAAAAGTACGCATCCTACATTGTTAACATCACCCAATCAGACACTGGGCGTCTACAGCCCTTGTATGGGATAATGGGACAGACCAAGCTAGAAGAAAAGACCCTAGACCACTTAAAGGGCTACCTCGGAAACAAGCCCATACGCATTGGTAACCAAGCCCATGAGCATATACAAAATGATGTCTACGGTCAAGCCATGATTGCCTTGCTCCCCCTATTCGTTGATCATCGCTATAGGCATCAGCATAGCTCTTATGCCAAAGAATGGACCAACTTTATCCTCAATAAGATCGCACATACCATTGATGAGAAAGATGCCGGGATATGGGAGTTTAGAAATCTAGAAAACAGGTATTGCTATTCCAATCTATTTCAATGGGCCGGAGCCACAGCAGCCCTAAAGATTGCAAGGCAATACGGCTTTGAAGATGTAGCAGACAAAGCCCTAAAAATACAGGAAGCAGCCATGAATCATATCGAAAGCTGTTATGATGCCGAGCGAAAGGTATATACCAATGCCAGTGGTAGTAGCGATTTAGATGCTTCGACCCTGCAATTGATTATGATGAATTACCTAGATCCTGCATCAGAGAAGGCAAAACTACACCTTGAGGCCTTAGAGAAAGAACTCAAGGGGGAGCATGGGCTATTTTATAGGTACCTGCACAAGGATGACTTTGGAAAGCCCAAGTCAACCTTTTTGGTATGCGCCTTTTGGTACGTAGAAGCCTTGGCCTGTGTAGGTCGCTTAGAAGAAGCGCAAGAAGTCTTTAAACAGCTGCTCTCCTTTGGCAACCACCTGATGCTCTTTAGTGAAGATGTAGATGACCAAGACGGCAGTCAATGGGGTAACTTCCCACAAGCCTACAGTCATGTAGGCCTGATGAATGCCGCTTATAGAATAGCAATTAAATTGGACAAGCCAACCTTCTTTGACAGCTTAAATGAATAAGCTAGAGAAAGGCTAGGCAGGACGGGAAAAGCAGCCGAAATACAAATCTACAATTAATATATACTATAATTAAAGAAATATTATTACCTTGTAATAGTGTTAACGCAAAACAAGATAGTATGTGTTCTAATTTAAGCTACCCTAAAACTGGCTATAACTTGCCAAAAGAAAATGTGCTGGTGTTAAGCTGTATAGATTTGCGCCTTACGGATGACTTACAAGATTTCTTGAATTATGATAATTTGACAAATCGCTATGACCTCTTCACCTTAGCAGGCACCGCCTTGATGACGCAACGATTAAACCCAGAGATGGAAGGCAATTTTAAGCCAGTTCCAGCCGATGAGCATGATAAACTGTGCATCTGGAAAGATATATGGGATGTGCACCTAAACATCTCCTTGGATCTACACAAGATTCGGGATGTGTATATTATGGAGCATGAGAATTGCGGCGCTTACAAGGCCTACCTTACGGAGAATTACCGCATCAAGGATGAGCAGCAGCAGCATGAAGAGTTTTCTAGAGCCTTAATGGATAATATTCAAAAGGCAAGTCCCTATTTAAATGTACATAGCTTTTACATAGATCTAAGGGGCAATATCAAACTCCTAGAAACCCGCAACAAGCTAGAAGAATACAAGGCAAGCCTCTAAGAATATAGGGCTTCATGCCTAAAAAAGCCGTACTACAATGTAGTACGGCTTTTTTATTAACACATTTAAGCCTAACAACCAATAAGTTGATCGTGGTTAGTGACAGTTAATGTCAAATAGACAAGCCTATGATTTCTAAGAAATACTTGGAAAGTAAGGTAGTACCTCAGCTGCTAATTCATCAATAACCTCGCCAATGGGTCGGTTGCTATACTGTATGCCTAGAGCCGCGTGATTCACACCAGCAGCTTGCCATTCATGGAGTAAGTCCAAAAGGCCTAACCTACCTGTCTTTAGTACAAAGCCCCCGCGCAATGCTGTACGCGGAAAATAAGGGTCTTCAGCTAGCTCTATCCATTCATTGGTCATATGTGGCTTAAATTTTTGATCAGGGATAAGCGCTCGCCAGGCTTTTATCTTTTCAGCAAGAGGAAGCACATATTCCTTTTTGCTTGTCGCCCCAGGATAGGTGATCCAACCATCAGCATGTTCCGCATTCCAAGCTAATGTCTGCTGACTAGCTCCCGTAATCAATGCGGGAATATGGCCACTTATCGGCTTGGGCAATAAATCCAATCCATCAATATGTGTAAGGCTAGATTTAATAGCTGGGTAACTTTCAGCATGCAGTCGGCGCATATCTTCCAAAACAGCGCGAAAGCGTTCCCCGCGATTTTCAAAGTCAATGCCATAAGCAGGGAATTCTATTGAGCGATCACCAGAGCCGATGCCTAAGAGGAGTCTATTATTAGAAAGCTGATCGAGTGAAGCCGTTACTTTCGCTAAAGAAATCGGATGCCAGAAAGGAATAACGATACTTCCAGTACCTAAAGCGACTTGGCTAGTTTGACCTGCAAGAAATGCAAGATAAGTGAATGCATCATAAACTTGACCTGCATCGCCAAAACTCGGATCAAATAGTGGAATATCGCGCACCCATAGTGCGGCAAAATTTAGCTGATCGATCTGTCTGACATACGCGCTATGCCTAGCAAAAACGCCCATATCTCCCGTATAAAAGTCTAGCGGAAGAAAAATTCCGAGGGTAAGCACATTTGCTTTAAATACCCTATTGAAGCCCTTATGAGACTCAAAAATACCAGCATTACTGTTCATAAAATTAAAAGGATTTCGATATATCTAGATTTATAGATATACTATGTTAAAAAAAAGGAAGGAATAACAACTTCCCACCTGTATGCACAAAACAATCAAAAATTTATTCTTAAGCTGGCAATACGACATTGAAAAGACCCTCCTGATCGACTTGGAAAAAACTCAAAGCGGGTCTGCCCTACTTAATCACAAAGAGCTGAACTATAAAACAATCTATAAGCTGCTACGGATGTAATCTGCTAATTCTTGAATGCGTTCCTCGTTTCTTTTGTAATAAGTCCATTGTCCTTCTCTTACAGACTTCAAGAGGCCACAGTTGACCATAGCAGCTAGGTAAGCCGAGGTAGTCGATTGAGAGATCCCTGCTTTCTTTTGAATAACACTGACGCATACTCCATAATCCTGTACTTCAGGTTCTATATCTTGTAATTCAAAATGGGCATGCGGATTTTTCAACCAAGCCAATATCTGAAGGCGATGCTCATTGGACAAAACCTTAAAAACCTCAATCATATCTATATATCTAACTATCTCGATATAAAGGTAAGCAACGAATAGCTCTAATACAAAAATCACTGTCTATTAACATAAAGATTAACGCTTACCTGACAATTACAAGCATGAGGCTATGCGTACAATAGATAACTTATAAGCAGGAAATGATAAAACAGTTTGCTGAAGCAGAAAAGCCCAATTGGAAGCTTGTAGAACAGGGCAAGAAAAGCCTGTAAGCGTTAGAAAAGGAGATAAAAACGTTTATTGCATAAGCCATACAGCTTAAGCAATAAGCGTTTTCGGGTTCTTACTTCAATTTTAAGTAAATATGTTTTAGATTTTTATGCCCCCCAGAATCCCTTTCGTCAATTTCAAACTTGTTAATATGCTTAATCAAATCATAAAGTTTTGAAAAGCCATAGTTACGCGGATCAAAATCAGGCTTCTTCTTAGAGATAAAGCTACCTAGAGGCGCCAAGAATGTCCAGCCACTTTCATCCGCCAGATCATCTGCACTGTCCACAATCAACTTGATTGTCTGCTTATCTACAGTCTTCAATGGCTTCTCCTTATCCTTGACCTTAGCTTTGCTCACATCCCTATTGACTTCCTCCTTCTCTGCAGGTTTCAAAATCTCCAGATAGATAAATTTATTACAGGCAGATATAAAGGGCTGTGGAGTCTTCTTCTCCCCAATACCGATAACCAACATTCCAGCCTCCCGCAAGCGAGTTGCCAACCGCGTAAAGTCAGAGTCACTGGACACAATACAGAAGCCATCTACCTTTTCAGAGTATAAGACATCCATA
>JASLCA010000329.1 GCA_030146225.1 Sphingobacterium sp.
TGAATATACTTGCTAATCGCTGCTAGCTCTAGCGCAGTATAAGGGGTATAGGGATCAGCGATTACCAGTAAGCTCAGTTGCTCACCAATACTATCCAAAGCTGTGGGGCTTATGTTCACTATATCAAAGCCCACATTCACAAAGGCGGAGCGGGACTGAATAGCCGTGGTAAGCTTTTGGTAAGATTTATCGCCAATCTTATAAATACTGCGTTCATCATGCCCTTCCAAAAAGCCGACTAAGGGCACCTTTGCATAAAGTCGCTTTAATGCCGAAGTAATTTCTGATTCCTTAGGATAACCTTCAGCATCCATAAACATCCGGAGCACCACGCTGTCTTTGCCATGATGTACAAAACGAACATAGCTGTTGTTTTCAGGTGCTAAATTGACTTGTTTTTTAATCTCCGCAGGGGATAGTATCTGATCAAATTCAACGCCATGAGCGATGGCCGCTTTTTGCGCCTTCTCTATTAAGTTAATGCCAGTATCCGCATAGATAGGCGTATAATCGTAATAGTAGATATATTCCATCTTCATATCAGGAATATAGCGCGTATATTGATTGAATTGTGCCAGGTCAAATTTGCGCCATTTAGGCGTGCCTAAGCGCCCATGTGGGTGCAAAATATTCACATAGTTCTTAACCCGAATAGGCTGATCCAAATGTGCAATTACATCCTTACTATTTTGGGTTAATGTATTGGCCTCAAAACGACTTAAATCCCAAAAATACCAGTTACGCGGCATTGAGGTGACAAAGCCTAGCAAAAGCACCGCACTCACAAAGCCAAAATAGCGTAAGGTTTTCTGAAACTCCGAGCGTGCGACACGTTCATCATTCAAGCGGATAATAGTAATGCCTAAAAACAAGGCAATAACGAGTAAAAAATAACTTACATTTTGACTGGAAACCATACCATTTATAAAATGATCAGTGCGTCCTTGCAAAGAAAGCCAGTAGGTGATTTCACGGATAAACTCATTCCCTTTGCCGACCTCCCCAATAAAGTTAAGTCCTGCAAAGATTGCCAAAGTACTAATAGCCGCTACCACTTGATAAGAAGTCAGACTAGACATAAACAAGCCAATCGCCGCATAGGCAGCAATAAGCAGATAAACGCCGAGAATGCCAGCGATGATAATCCCCCAGTCGAAATTGTTGATCAGCATACTCGCCGTAAATGCAATGCCAAATAGCACAAATACAAAGTACAAGCTAAACAGTAGCAAGGCTAAATATTTACCCAGAACAATTTGAAAATTCGTAACGGGGGAAGACTGCAATAATTTTATAGAGCCATTGCTTAGCTCCCGACTTACAATTCCCATTGTCAACAAAGGAATATACAAGTAGCTGTACTTTAAGACAGACAAAAAGAAACCTTTATTGCCTGAGAAAACATCAAAGGTCAACGAACGCAATACAAGAGACAATTGCTGATCGCTTTCACGTTGTTGTAGGAGGTCCATAATGCTGATGCCGCATTGAACCATAAAAATAATCATAACGACCCAGGCTACTGGTGAAAAGAACAGCATGTTCAGTTCTAAGCGTGCAATCTTTTGTATTTTCCTCATAAATAGATAATAAGCCTGCCTCCTAAAAGTGGAGACAGGCAAGGATTAGGTTAATTATAATTGAGTCGTAGTAAACAATATCTTACCAAAACCTTCATAGGTTTTGATATTCGCAAGATCAATTTCAGCAAGCCCCTGATTAATAAGTGGCAAGACATGAATCTTTCCCGTCATCCCCTTGTTAGTTCCCAAAATAAGCTGTTTTCCATTGCGTAAAAAGTAAGGTTCACCACTCGTACCACGCTTTGGGTAATCCGCTTGATGATAAACCTTTAAGCTCGCAATTTCATCACCTGCTGTTGCCGTATAGCGCAAAGCATAATTAGGCGTACTACCACCATACATAATGGCATAAATCTTATCCTTGGTAGCATATAGGATTACCTGCTGATCATCCAAAACAACAAACTTCGTAGCCTGCTCAATAGCTGGAGCCCCTGAAAGATCAGCATATTTTTTAGGCTTAGAATCGATGGCTAGTCCAGTCTCAGGATCCCAACTGCCAGCATCTAAAATGTACAAACCATGTTTACCAGTAGCTTTATCCTTCAGAACATGGATAAAATCGCCGCCATTATTCACGCCTGCAGCTACATTCAACATATTGGGCACCTGTGCTGGATTAAACGGACCAGCGGCACTTGCAACGGGACGCATTACCCGATCCCCGAAGGAAGCAAATCGAGGTTGGAAAATAAATCTACCCAACTCTTCACTGTAGAAATTAAGCGTAATTTCTAGGATGTTCCTCGAATTGATCCCCACAATTGATGGAATCGTATAGGCATTGGGCAAGGGAAGCCCAAACCTGGAAATCTGTAGCCAATTGGCATAGAGCTTGCCATCTTTCACCATCAATTCATTTTGTACAATTGTAGCTAGATGTGAGGCGCCATAAGTCGCTAAAGGCGCATAAAACAAACCTGCATCTTGTACCCCCAGCGTATAGTCTAAAGTCTTTATCGTAAAAAGCGATTGATTGGTGCTCCCCAATAATACATAAGCAGAGGTAAATTGTGTAAAAATCAAGTTGTTTACTAAACCCGGAATTTTCGCTCCATTAACCGAAGAATACACTTTAAAACGGATTTTATCCTCGGTATAATTAGGTGTAACTAAGGGTGACATAATATGACTCAAGTCGCTATTGATATCATCATAAGTCTCCACCACAACAATTCCTTCACCAATTGCATTACGAATGCTAAGGGGCCATTCTTGAAGGTATACAATACCCGTATTTTCATCCGTAACCTTCAACAATACTTGATGAAAAAAGGCAGGCTTTGTAGGCACAAAATTAACGACATAATCCAATTTCTTGGCAGTTCCAATAACCGTATACTCGCTTTTCCGTGGTTCCAAATTAATAGACCATTCATAGGAGAAGCTATGATTATCCGAATTAATAATCTCCAGCTTTGGGTCGATAGTCAGCTTGTCAAACTGAAAAACACTTAAGTGTGATTGCCCTGTGGTATCTACCAGAACCGTTGGCAATTTATGGGAATCTAAGGTGCTTAGATCATCCTTACATCCCGTCAACAAGGATGCAAAGCCCATTATAAGTATAATGGTATAGTGATGTAGTTTACTTTTCATAATGTATAGGATTAAACATTAATAACGTGGTACAATCGGGCGCCCAGCTTGCGTACCATCATCATGGAGCAATATATTATTGGGGTTTGCGGCATTCCATTCACGAATATAATCCCCAAATTTCTTACCCAAAACTTCCGCTCCTGCCTGCAAATACTGTCTAAATTCGGTCACCGTAAAATTGGTTAAGCCCGTTGTCTCTACAAAAATACGGTAGGCTTTGGTACTGCCAACAGGACTAATAAAGGTCCTAAAGTAGGTTCCCCAGACAGGCATAATCGCTTTATTACTCCAAGATGCTTGGAAGTACTGCCGCTCGATCACCCCGCGCTCGAAGGCTCCATTATCCTTTACACGTAAGTACAAGCTTAGCACCAAGCTATCCAGCTCAGGCTTACGCAACACGGTTAAAACGAGCGTATCATGCAATTGACCAGCTCGTACAACCCCAGGAGCTATACTATAGTCCGCACTCAAAGCATTTGTAATTGTATCGGTCACCACCTCTACTTCAAAAGGACGATCCGCATCCGTTGCAAAGCCATTTATATGTACCGGGATCAGAATTTTTCCCGCTTGCGCCGTACTGCCTAAAAAAGAGAAGTCAACCTTTTTAACATTACCTAAGCCATAATCAAATATAATAGCTGGTTTGGCGCTAAATGAAGTAGGTTCAGACTTCTCACAACCTAGCAAAAAGCAGGAAAGCGCAAGGTATAAGGGGAATAGATATTTTAAATTTTTCATAATAAATATTTTTGATTCAAACCTTATTGAACTCTATTACCAAACTCCACTTCAGCAGCGGGAAAAGGAAGCATATAGATTTTATCATCCGCTTGCAAAGTAGCAGAGTGGTTCGGAATTTGTTTCAACCCCTTGCGCTTGTAAAAGAAAAACAGCTGCCCCTCACTCACAAACTCCTTTCTATATTCCTTCAGAAGCTCTTCATTAAAGTCTGCCTGCCCCATATTGCTAGCCAAGGGTTGTACAATCCTTCTGCTCTTACGGACTTCATCTAAAAGTGTAATAGCTTTAGCCAAGTTGTTCTGGCTATAATACTCAGCAGCGATATAATACATCTCCGGGAGCTTCATCAATGGAATCGTATTGAAATCTATATCATTTTTATTAAGCTGTCTAAGCTTAATGGACACCATACCTAAGGGCTCCGTGATCAATAAGGTATTAAAGCGCACATCCGTTGCACCAATTGTCGGAATATCCACTTCGTACAGCTCTTCCACCATCGCCTCTCCAAAGCGTAAAGAATTATAATTGGTAGTCGAAATAGCCTCTAACAAAGGGTTGCTAATTGATCCTAAATTTGCCACAGACAAGCCAAAAATATGCTCCGAAAGGATTGTTTTATCCTGATCAATAACTTGATTATCCTTTAACAACTGCACAGGAGACTGCTCGATCACCTCCTCAGCTGCCGCCGCAGCGAGCTGCATTTTGGCGCCCCCCTGCCAAGCATACATACGTGCTTGCAAGGCTTTTACAGCATAATAATTTAAATGCTTATTGCGCTTATCATAAAAGCCATCCCGATTCATCTCTAATTTTGAACTAGCCGACAACAAAGTATTGGCGTGGATTGGGTCATATTTGAGCAAAGCCAAGGCTTCATCCACATCTTTTTCCATCAACTTAAAAGTCTCCGTATAGCTCAATTGCGCTGGATAATCTTTATGGTAGACAAGCGCATACGGTATAGCCAGCTTGTTAGGTAGGTCTGCCCTATCTGCATAAGCAGCATGACCAAAGACACGCATTAGATCAAAATGCAAAAATGCCCTTAGCGCCAAAAACTCGCCTTTGAGTATTTCTTGCTCACCTGGCGTCCATGAAAAGGTGCTTTTGTCTAGATAAGACAAGGCACTGTTCACATTCGCAATCGCATAATAAAATTTATCCCAAACAGCCTTGATCTGAGCCTCACTGCGGATATGCTGATAATTAAAGCTTTGCATATTTGCATAACTTGCACTCTCACCAGTGAATGACACATACTGCTGACTTAAAATATCCATCATATTATAACTCATGTCTTTAGCATAAAGACTAGGCGTTCCTAACGCCAGGTATACGCCCATAAGCGCATCTTTAAAGCCATCCACAGAGGCGAATTGGTCCTCTGCCTTTATTTGATTACTGGCCGTTACATCAAACCATTTCTCACAAGACTGAAGCGAAAAAGCTAGACAAAGACCTAAGCCTATTATTTTTATATTTCTTTTCATAATCCTAGAATGTTGCTGTTAATGAAAATGATACGGTACGTGAAAACGGATACGACAGACCTCTTTCTATTTCAATGGATGAAAACTTGGCTACATTGTTCATATTAAAGGCAGCACGAAGTCGTTGTAACTTGGCTTTGGACAACCAAGCTTGTTGATAGAAATCGTAATACACATTGATCGCTGCGATATCCAACTCCCTTCTATCCTGTACAAAGCGCGTGGTTGCACGGGTGAGTTCTTGACGCTCGGTAGTCGAATTAACATCTAAAGGGATGGTATACACGCCTAATTTTTTGTATAAAGCATCCTGCCCTGGGGTCAACCATCGACCAGTAAGAACCCGTTTGTCGACGTTGTAAGCCATGTCTACGTTTTCTACCCGGTCCACCAGGGTCTGATTGTACAGTTGTCCCCCACCTAAATAGCGTGCAGTCACCGAAACCCCCACCCCCTTGAACTCTCCTTGGATACCAAAAGTACCCTGATACTTGGGCCTAGCTATCCCAGCGACTACCATATCAGTGGCGTTCCATAGATAAGTAGTAGATCCATCCTGTTTCACATAGATCTCTTTGCCAGTTGCTGGATCAATTCCTAAAGAAGGAACCGCCCATATTGCATCCATAGACATACCATCTTGGTACTTCTTAATAGGCAGATTATTTCCTCGATCAGCAGCAATAGCATCCATACGTGCATTAAAGGTGCGCATAGCTGTAGAAAGCTCAACAATCTCGTTCGTATTGGTCTCTAGACCAAATTGCAGACTAAAAAAGTCTCTACCTTTCTGCCATACCGAGTAGTTTGCATATAACTCCATGCCCGTGTTTTTGATCTTACCCAAGTTGTCTTTAACCATATCAAAGCCTGTGGAATTGGCAATCGTCACATCAGCCAAAAGATTCTTCGTAAACCTTTGGTAATAGTCAAAGCGGAGATTCAAAGGTCCCACATTTAGATCTGCCCCTCCATTGTAATCAAAGGAGGACTCCCATTGTAAAGCAGGGTTAACCATATTCATCAACTGGGAACCAGGAAAACCATTATAGTACGCCGATAAAGCATATTGATACGTAGCAATTGAAGCATTGGTATTAAAGTTTTGATTCCCCGTAGCGCCTGCTGATCCACGAATTCTAAACTGTTCCACAAAATTTAAGGATTGCATCCACTGCTCATTATGTAAGTTCCAGCCTAAGCCAGCACTCCAAAAGGAAGCCCAACGTTTTTCAGCACCAAATTGTGAAGAAGCATTTGTACGGAAGGTGAAATCAGAGATAAAGCGATTATCCCACATATAAGATGCCGCAGCAAGAAAGCCCATATCCCGACTAATGCCATCCACCCCAGCAGGTCTACTATCCAAAGCATAGCTTCTTGCGAAGATAATATCTTGCAGACGATCACTAGGAAAGCCTTCCGCCATATACATACGTTCGGAAAAATTACGCTCACTTACGTTGTAGCCTATATTTCCAAATACGTAATGCTTATTGATTTGCTTGCTATAGTTCACGTTAATATCCCCAGACAGGTAGGTGCTTTTTCCGTTATTAACCTGATAAGATCCTTTTCGATCAACATCCTCTTTAATGTAATCCTCAAACTTGGTATGCTTTGCCGAATAGAATTCATCCGCATCAGATGTTTTGGTATCTATACCCAAGCGCGCTACAGCTTTCAAACCCGGGATAGGCGTCCAGTCCAAATACAAATTGTTCGTGAAATTCAAATAACTTTGTTCGTTTCTGTTATTTAGCAAGGAGTTGTACAAGGGATTGGTCACCCTAAGCTGACCATCCAAAAATTCCGCATAATAAGGAATAGATCCATCTGGATTGACCGCTCGCCAATAAGGATTCATCTTGGTATATTCACTATACGCCCCATACGGAGACTCCTTGGCATTATTAGAAGTAAAAGAAGTGATGTTTCTAAACAAAAAGTTGTGTACCCTATAGGAAGCCGAAACATTCCCACTGATATTTTGTCGATCAGAGCCAATCATAACCCCTTTAACATCATTGTAAGTAAAGTCAGTCAATACACGTAGAGATTCCGAGCCCAGTTCAGCACTTAAAGAATGTCTTTGTCCAAGCCCATTACGCAAAGGCTTAGCCAGCCAATAAGTATCTAAGCCCTCTTCCACTAGTTGCTTGCGCTTATTATAAAGCTGATTTAAAGACAAGTACCCTTCTGAAGCATCAGTCCAATCTTTATACCTACCGTACATGCCATCAATTACTTCGGCTTGCAGTTTTTCACGCGCATTGGTAAGCTGATAACTAGTTAAATCAGGCAGCTCTACATTCAAGCTCATATTGTAGTTAATAATGGGCTTAGAACCCGCAATTTTAACTGTTTCAATAATGATTACGCCATTGGCGGCTTTTGATCCATAGATAGCCTTGGATGCAGCATCCTTTAAGATAGTTACAGACTCAATACGATTGATATCTAAGTCAAAGATACGCTCCACCGAAGCTTCAAAACCGTCTAGGATAAACAAGGGTTGGGTAGGATCTTTCAAGTAATTACCTTTAAGGCCATTGGCCATATCATTTCCAGAAACAGGCAAGCTGCCATTTCCACGAATTTGTAGATCAGGCAAGGCATTTGGATTGGACCCCATATCAAAGTTGTCCAAAAACATACTTGGAGATATATTTTTCAGGGATTGAAATACATTTGTACTTCCCATCCTTTTAATATCTTCTTTCTTAATCGTCATGGAAGAGCCCGTAAAGCTTTCAGCCTTACGATCAAAAATCCCCGTGACAATAACATCATCTAGGGCTTCTACCCTTTGTTTAAGTACAATATCTAGCTGCTTACGCCCTTTCAAGGCGATAATGGCCTTTTCATAGCCCAGCATAGAAAAGGTTAAGGTATCCTGCAAAGAAGAGACAAGTATAAAAAAGGTCCCATCCTCTTTACTACTCGCACCAATCGAGATAGTCTTAGTTCGCCCATTTTCAGCTAGAATGGAGACATTGCCCAAAGGCTGACCATTTTGGTTAGTCACCTTCCCAACAACGCGTTCTTGTTGCTGAGTTCTCTGGTTGAGAGCAACCACCCCATCTTTAATCTTATAGACTAATGAAGTGTTGGCAAGCAGTTGATCTAAAGCGCTCTCCAGGCTTGCATTTTTAAGGTTTAAATTAATTGTTGATTCATTTCGTAGGTCCTCTACATTGTATAAGAAATCAATCTTGGACTGTTTCCTTATTTCTAACAAAGCCTCTTCAATTTTGAGGTTTGTCTTCGTAATATGAATCTGTTGTGTGCGGGCCACGCCCACTTCACAAACTGCTAAAAGGAAAAGAATAGCACAAGCCTTTGGAAGGTATTGTATTAATTGCTGCCCTTTTTGTTCACCCTTTGCAGATTTTAATAGTGATTTAAAATCCATGTATTCATTAGGTTAGTAATTGGTTATATATTATTGGGTTCTAGTTAGTTTGATTAGTTTAGTATTCTTTAGCTTTCCGAACAATCACCTCCTTTCCAACGATATCAATATGTAAATTTTCTTTTTCTTCCAGCAGCGAAAGAACTGTCGAAAGCTTTCGTTCACGGGAAATCACACCACCATAAGTCACATCAGGAGAAGGTTTGAATTCATAAATAATTTTCACATCATAGCGGCGGGCAATAATTGCTAGCACCTGTTCAAGATTCTCACCATCAAAATAGATTTCTCCCTCATGCCAAGCTTTGGTTCTAGCTGCAGCAAACTGTTTTATATGCAAAAGTTGCTGCGGGCCATTAACAGCCATTTCTCCAGGCTTAAGAATAATATATTTATTTTCGGAACTATTTTTTGTAGCTACGCGAAGACTTCCTTCCACGAGCGAGGTACTCGTAATCCTTTCCTCAGGATAATTTTTAACATTAAATGACGTGCCCAAAACCTCCAGCTGTTGATAGCCTGCATCCACGATAAACTTACGAGTGACATCTCGCTTAACATCTAAAAAAGCTTCTCCTATAATTTCAACATGTCTACGGGTTCTAAAAGATTTCGCAAAACGTAAAGATGAATTTCCACTTAAGCGTACATAGGTACCATCCGGCAAGACGACCATACATGCAGCACCATTGGGCGTATGAATTGTATGAAAAGAATCTTCAGTAGAGGTTCTCGGTTGCAATTGCACCTCTAGAAATGAAATGATGGCATTCTGCTCGTCGATCTGAATTCCTGGGATAGCGCTTTTCAATGCACTCGTATCCTTAAAATTCAAGCTACTCCCATCCGACAACAGCAAGACGGCATCATTATGATAAGAAATACTATCCGCTTGTAGGGCTACAGACATTGATCGCGCTTCGGGTCCCAATGGTTTTAGGTAGAAGTAGCCTAGCATACTGGCGAAAATCAATAGCGCCGCCGCCGCCGCATACTGCCAAGGTCTAAATCGGAAAGTTTTAGCAGGTTGAGCGGAAATCTTCGCTAAGATTTCAGCCTGCATATCCGAGAGATAACGCTTCGGAATTTCAGGCTGCGCAGCCTGCGATTCATACTGAG
>JASLCA010000395.1 GCA_030146225.1 Sphingobacterium sp.
TGAAGCGACAAGGCAACCTGCAGATAGAAATGTTGCAAGTTTGACTTTGGTTTCTATATTCTTAATAATCATCTATTTTCTTTAATTAGTTCAATACTACTTAGCTGAATACTTTCTCCATCATGCGTGATAGGCCGCCTGAACCTCTACCCATTGTAGAAGCAGCTGAAGAAATCCCGGAGGTAGAGATAATCCAAGTAGAAATACTCGGTACAGTAAGCATGGTTAATGCACCTATTACAAATGTTCCGATAACCATTCCAAAAGACAGCACTCCATTAGATGCAAATACGGTTAGTTTTTCAATACCTGAACCATTTACATCAACCAACTGCTGGTAACGTGATATCTCTGCCTCCATAGCATAATGCTGAAATAGAGAAGCGATATACATCACCAAATAGGCTATCCCTGAATAGAGATTTACAGAAATAAAGCGTGCTATCCAGGTACTAAATGAATCACGAAAGGACGGTAGAATACTTGCCGCTACAGAAAATGGCCCGAGTATAAGTAGTATCGTAGAATAAATAATTTGTACAATAAAGATGATATATACACAGATACGGAGCAGCCATATGGCTAAAGTTTCTAGCAAGGAAGTCATTAATAATTGCCAACCAACCCGAAGACGATTACTCATTTCTACGATAGGGTTCCATACCTGAGCAAAGCCTTCTTTGACTGATGATTTAACGGACTCCCAAGACTTTTCATACCATGTATCCGCCTCTATCTTTGCCGTCTCTGCTTCCGCTTCCATCGTTAGCAATTGATCGGCGATATCTACCATCAATTTTGCCCTTTCTAGCCGTAGGTTATTGACCTCCGTTTGGCTCTCGTTAAACATAACCTCTGTCTTCAGGGAAACAAGATCTGTTGGGTATGCAATAACTTTGGTAAAGGTAGGCCACCAAAGGATGACCATCACTAGGCCAAAAGGCCGTAACAAAGGCATTACCTCGAGCTGTTTATCTCCAGCCATCATCTCATAGGCTTTTATAGCAAAGAAAATGAGCATAAAGATGGCACTTAGCGCTTGCGCATCAGCAATAAAGGCATCATAATGCGTCCAGATAGTATTTTTCATCTGCCTTAAAAAGTACATCATGACATCATCGTAAACCCCATTTCCTTGCAAAAAATTGAATGTATCTTTAAAAGATTGTGGTACTTCGGCTGTTGCTGGACTTTGCTGCAATAGTATTGCGGAGGTTATAAGAGTTAAGTTCATGGTCATTGGGTTAGAGTTTGGATTTACTTAGGATATTATCAGCTATCTGACGATCACTTTTAGCGGCTGGAGCAACACTAGACCAATTGACTCCCTTGATTTGTTGATTTATCTTACTGAGATTAAGATATAATTCAGCCCTTTGCTTTTTAGCTTCCCAAGTAGTAAGTAGTTTTCTATACTCCTGGAGTATATGATGGTAAGCCATGATACGTGATCCTCTTTCCATATGTATTGTTCTTGCCGAGTGGAGCCGCTCTGCCAAGCCTTCTATCTCTTCCTTATACCATTCTAATAGACCATTTCGATACATATACTTTTGAACATCGGGAGGGCTTCCTTGTAACGGGTCAACCTGTTCAATAAGAGGTTTTAATTCGTTTTGGTAATAAATTTG
The DNA here is from genome assembly GCA_030146225.1 of Sphingobacterium sp. GTDB lineage: Bacteria > Bacteroidota > Bacteroidia > Sphingobacteriales > Sphingobacteriaceae > Sphingobacterium. The sequence continues at coordinate 1,632 of JASLCA010000395.1, forward strand.
CCAAAGTGGATCTGCTTGTGAGATAGCCCCCGTATAACTTGCTAATTCACTGAACGCTAAATTCCGGATGGTATCAGCTTGTTTTTTATACACCTCTTCCGTGTTTTTCATTGCAGCAACGAGCAACAGGCGTTGGGTTTGAGGCCCAGCTGTGCTGAGCGGCCTCAAGTCTGTTTTTGGATAACTGGTATGCCATGCCCAGGTCAACCAATAGTTAGGGTTGAGCCCAAGAAACCCTTTAGTCGGTGTAAATTTTCTTCGATCCCACTGTTTAAAGACCATGCGTTCCTGCTGGTTTACGATAGCTTGATCAGTCAGATATCTGACAGTCTGCGCATAGCTTCTTTGAAGCGGGTACATTGCCATAAGAAGCAAAAGGGAAACTATAAATTTCATAAGCTAATTTTTTAATTGATTAATATTATGCAGTATGTCTTCCACCTTACGTTTGTCGGTATTGATAAATTGGCTATAGGGGTTTATGCCACGGAAGACCCCATGTAACTTTGCCCAATACATGGATCGATGCATACTATAAGCTAGGGCACGCATGACTCTTAGCTCCAGTACAATCTTGCGGAGCAATTGATCACGTTTACTATAATCCATAAGTATATTCTGCCCTTCCTTCAATACAAAGCTGGATACCTCTGTAACTAGATTTACACCTCTGCTTTTCAACTGCATTGAAACTTCTTCAGCAAAAAGCAACAAGTGAGGAGCATCTTTAGCTGCTAGTAGCATCAAATTGCAATCCCTAACAATTTCAGTGCTAATCTGTCCAATCTGCCGTACAGTAAGTCCTGTTCGCAATGCTTGATCGACTTCCGAAAGAGAGCGGTGAATAATATCCTGTAGTAATACCACGGAGCAAATGTTGAGATTGATATCATCCAGCCTATCGCTGATAGATCCAAGGTAATTGCCGTGCGTTAGCTCAGCAGCGGACCGGGTAGCGCCATTTTCATTTACAATAGCCAGGTGCTTACGATCAAATATTGTAGTCACGAAACCCTGCCCATAGCCTATTGTGCTGAACAAAATCATAAAAATCAAAAAGAAGTAAGAAGTCCACTTCATAATCAAAACTGTTTGATTTTAGAAATGATATTTTCTAGGAGCTGTTTATCCCGATTCACGTATTCTGAAAATGGATTGGCTGATGCGAGCATTCTCTTTCGGTTACTGTAGTACATATTTGCTGCAAGACCTCTTGAGGTACCTGCTATCCTACGTAACTCGGTTAGCACATGTCCAAACAAAAGCTTACGGTCGCTAGATTTCATGCGATTTATATCGCCTATACTTATTGCTAATGCATAGAGGAATTGACTGAGTCGATACGCTTTATCCACGAGGTCCACCTGCGTTTGATAAGCCATTGCAATAAGCATTGGATCCTGCCCTGCTAGCCTAAGGATAGCAGCCTGATGGTCTACAATTTCACGAATGATTGGTGCAGCTTGCAAACCAATTTGTGTGGCGTCAATAGCTAGTCCAATAGTATGAAACCTACTTTGTAGTGTACGGTACTTCGCTTTATGATCAGCCATCTTGGATCGATTTACTTCTTCATTTGCAGAGGTGACCGCTTGACGCGTACGAGCTGTTTTTTGGAGATTGTTCTCGTCTTTACTATGCTTCACTAGTTGATGGAGCAATTCTACATTCAGCTGCGCATTTCCTTTAGAGATAGACAGCATAAAAAGCAGCAATATCAGAACCTTTCTCATTGCTTTAAATATTTAGCGTTGCGAACAATATCATCGGCCAGACGTCTATCTATATTGATAAAGCCTGAATAAGGGTTTAATGAG
>JASLCA010000009.1 GCA_030146225.1 Sphingobacterium sp.
CTTTCCTCCAGAAATAGGGTTAATAACAAATAGAATTCGCTTACGCATATTTCAATAGCTCTTAGGGTCATAAAGATAGGGTAATTCGTTTAATTGACGAACTCTTTATGGTTTGAAATTGAATTAAAGCATGCTTAGTGACTGGCTACAAGCAGACATAAATACCTAGCATCTACAACCACTGATCAATTTTGTAACGCGAAACTTCTTTTCAGCTTTTAAGTTTTTACAATACAATTGGGAAATACTTTTTATAAATGAGGAAAGAGTAGTACTTTTGCAGATGAAAAATGTGGACTGATTTGCGCGTGGCATATTTACCTATGCCTAAGGAGATTGCAACCACGGTAAAAAAGTGCTAAAACCAGAAAAAAATGTTTTTCCACTTCTACTTGGGGGGCCTCTCTTACTGGCGTATTATCAAAAATAAAACGCAGAAATGGCATATTTATTTACTTCAGAATCGGTGTCCGAAGGACATCCAGATAAAGTAGCAGACCAAATCTCTGATGCTTTAATCGATAACTTCCTTGCTTGGGATGAGGACGCTCGGGTAGCTATAGAAACGTTAGTTACTACAGGTCAGGTCATTCTAGCGGGTGAGGTCAAATCAAAAATATACTTAGACGTACAAAAGATTGCACGCTCAGTCATCGAAAAGATTGGCTATACTAAATCCGAGTATATGTTCGAGGCAAACTCATGTGGCGTATTATCAGCTATACATGAGCAGTCTGCGGACATTAATCAAGGTGTTGATAGGGTTACACGACAAGATCAAGGTGCAGGTGATCAAGGTATCATGTTTGGTTATGCCAATAATGAAACTGAAAACTATATGCCCCTAGCCTTAGACTTAGCCCATCGCTTACTCTTTGAGTTGGCGGCTCTACGTCGGGAAAATAAGGAAATAACTTACCTTAGACCTGATGCTAAGTCGCAGGTAACCTTAGAGTATAGTGATGATCACAAGCCACAGCGCATCGATACGATCGTAATCTCTACGCAGCATGATGACTTTGACTTAGAGCCGACTATGTTGGCTAAGATTACGGAGGATATTAAGAATATCTTAATACCACGCGTAAAAGCACAGTTAAAACCGGAGCTTCAAGCCCTGTTCAATGCCGACATTAAGTTTCACGTGAACCCAACGGGTAAATTCGTAATTGGTGGACCGCATGGGGACACTGGATTGACCGGTAGAAAAATTATCGTAGATACTTATGGGGGTAAAGGCGCCCATGGTGGGGGTGCATTTTCAGGCAAGGACCCATCTAAAGTAGATCGTTCAGCAGCATATGCTACGCGTCATATTGCCAAGAATCTGGTTGCTGCTGGTGTTGCAGATGAATTACTGGTACAGATATCCTATGCAATCGGCGTAAAAGATCCTATGGGCATCTATGTGAATACCTATGGTACCAGCAAAGTAACCTTTAGTGACAGCGAGATTGCACAGAAGATTACTGATTTGTTTGATATGACTCCTTATGGTATTGAAACACGTCTAGGCCTGCGCAGCCCAATTTATGCGGAAACTGCTGCATACGGACATATGGGAAGAACCCCAAAGACGGTTACAAAAACGTTCGAGAGTAGTACTGGAGAAGTGAAAACCCTAGAGGTCGATCTCTTTACTTGGGAAAAACTCGACTATGTCGATAAAATTAAAACAGCCTTCGGCTTATAAATTATAAAAGGCGAATCAAATAAGGTTCGCCTTTTTTTGGCTTAATATTTTTTGAGTGACAAGTGACTTTGAGTGACGAGTGACTTGGCAGGCATAAAAAGGATTATGTGCGCGATAAACTTGTTACTCGTTACTGACCACTCCCTTACAGCACAGGATGCTACTTTCAAAAAAAAAATGTAATTTTCCATCGCTGAACCAAGATTTAACCTTATGTCTTCAAAAAACAATTTCAACTATAATCGTGCATACCCTTCTGTTGCAGATCTACGCAAAAAAGCAAAGGTTCGCATACCCAAATTTGCCTTTGACTACCTAGAGGGAGGCGCCAATGAAGAGCTAAACCTGCAGCGCAACGAGAATGACTTTGACAATATCTACCTCAAACCGCGCTACCTGGCAGCTTCTGGGCCAATTGATTTATCCTGCGAGCTCTTTGGGAAGCGCTATGACGCTCCCTTTGGCATTTCCCCTATAGGTCTACAAGGCCTTATGTGGCCCAATGCACCAGAAATCTTGGCTAAAGCCGCAGCTCAGGAAAACATACCTTATATATTAAGTACAGTTTCTACCTCAAGCATTGAACGTATTGCGGAAGTCTCAGATGGTGCGGCTTGGTTTCAACTCTATCACCCTACGGAGGATCGCCTACGCGATGACATCCTAAACCGTCTAAAAGCCGTGGAATGCCCTGTTTTGGTTGTACTGGTAGATGTGCCTGCCTTTGGCTTACGCTATAGGGAGATAAAGAGTGGTCTATCCATGCCGCCCAAGATGAATATCAGTAATATTATGCAAGCGATGGCCTGCCCTACCTGGGGTATCAAAACCCTACAAGCCGGCATTCCATCCTTCGCTACCCTAAAGCCCTATATGGAAAAGGGATTAGACTTAAGCCAGTTGGGCCAGTTTATGAATAAGACCTTCACGGGTAAGGTAACATTCGAGAAAGTAAAAGCTATCCGCGAGCAATGGCAGGGTCCATTAGTCCTAAAAGGGATTGCGACTGAAGAAGATATGGAAGCTGCTATTCAGCTGGGAGTTGATGGCGTGATTATTTCAAATCATGGCGGCAGACAGTTAGACGCTGCAGAATCCTCAATTAATTCCCTAATCCGACTAGCTGGAAATCCATTATACAAGGACAAGCTTAAGATTATGTTAGACGGGGGGATGCGCTCCGGCGTGGACTTAGCTCGTGCACATGCTGTAGGCTCCAGCTTTAACTTTATGGGAAGGCCCTTTATGTATGGCTTGGGCGCACTAGGTGAGGAAGGTGGAAGGCATAGCATTAATATGTTTAAGGCCCATCTCTACCAGATTATGCAGCAATTGTCCATTGACAAAATAGATAGATTTTCAGAAAGACTTCTTCAATAGCCTTTGTATTCCTACCTTTGTCAAATGATAATTGCAGAGCGATACCATGACATATCCTGTGGACACCGTGTGGTGGGCCACGAGGGCAAATGTCGATTTTTACACGGACACAACTACCGCATACATTTTAGCATTGCAGCCGAAGAACTTGACCAGCTAGGAAGAGTAATTGATTTTTCGGTGATTAAGTCACAGCTATGTGAATGGTTAGAAGAAAATTTCGATCATAAATTCTTGATTTGGGAGCAGGATGAGCTATTGGAGCAGCTGCGTGCGGTTACAGCAGAGAGCTTAGTTGTCGTACCCTTTAACCCTACGGCAGAGAATATTGCACGCTATTTAGTCGAAGAGATTGGCCCAAAGCAATTGGCAGGTTATGCTGTACAATTAATAGCCTGTAAGGTAGAAGAAACTGCGAAATGTTCCGCAAGTTATAGGTTGTAGGGTTTCCTTACAACCTTGCATCCACCATCTTCCGATCTAGCACCGCCTTACAATCAAAGAGTACAGACAAGGGCTTTCGGAGGCTCGCTATCTCCATGCTTAAAAACTCCTCATGAGCCACAGCAAGGATGATGGCATCATAGGTTTGAGGGCTAGCTCCAAGCGCAGAGTCAGCGCCCATCTGCACCACATCGACCGCAAAATCTTTGCGTACCCGCTCAGCATCCACCCATGGATCAAAGATAAAAGGCTCCGCGCCAAACTGCTCGAGCTCATGATAGATATCCATCACCTTGGTATTACGGATATCTGGGCAGTTCTCCTTAAAAGTCATTCCCAAGATCAAAACCTTTGCGCCCTTAACCAAGATTTCCTTGTTCAGCATTAGCTTGACCACCTTGGCGGCTACAAACTCCGCCATACGGTCATTCACCCGTCTTCCCGAAAGGATTACCTCCGGATGATAGCCCAGCTGTGAAGCCTTGTGCGCGAGGTAATAAGGATCCACAGAGATGCAATGCCCGCCCACCAATCCTGGCTTGTATTTCAGAAAATTATATTTAGTACCGGCTGCCTCTAGGACCTCATGTGTATCAATTCCTACCCGATCAAAGATTAAGGCCAGTTCATTTACAAATGAGATATTGACATCTCGCTGTGCATTCTCAATCGCCTTAGCTGCTTCTGCCACCTTAATGGAGGAAGCTTTAAAAGTTCCAGCGGTAATAATCTGTGCATAAAGTCTATCAATCTGCTCGGCTACCGCAGGGGTACTACCCGAAGTTACCTTCACCACATTTTGCAAGGTATTGTTTTTGTCACCAGGGTTAATCCGCTCTGGCGAATAGCCGACAAAGAAATCGCGGTTGTAAACAAGCTTGGATATTCTTTCTAAGACAGGGACACAATCTTCCTCGGTACAACCAGGGTATACAGTTGACTCATAGATAACGATATCTCCCTTTTTCAGTACGGTACCAATTTCGGTTGAGGCTTCAATTAAGAAGCTGAGATCAGGGGCATTAAATTCATCAATTGGAGTGGGCACCGTCACAATAAAAATTGTGGCATCCGCAATGTCAGCGAGGCTGGCAGTCGCGCGATAGCCAGAGCCCAGGGCCAAATCCTTAGCCAACATCTGCTTTATCAATTGTTCTTCCGCCTCTAAGGTTCGATCGCAGCCCATATTAAGCTCCTGCACGCGCAGCGCATCAATATCGAAACCAATGACAGGGAAATATTCAGAAAAGGCCAGGGCTAGTGGTAAACCCACATATCCTTGGCCAATAACTGCAATTTTTTTTGCTATACCCACTGTTTATATTTATCAGATTAAGGGAGAGCCCTCTTTCTCTAGGGATTCGTATACATGCTTCACATCTTGTGCATGTGCTTTGTCTAGCACTAAGACCGCATCCTCGGTATTAACCAAGATACAATCTTTCAGCCCCAAGAACACAGTATGCTTATCACTGCCTACTACAATATTTCCGGCTTCATCCTTGGGATGTCCTTTCTTAATCAGGTAGTCATACAGGGAGTCAAAAGATCCCATATCGGACCATTGGAAGAAGGAAGGCACCACCTTGATGCTGTCACTACGCTCCATAATGGCATAGTCTACACTCTTAGATGGAATACGCATCGATAGTTCCGCATCCAGTACGCCATCAGAAGACTCATCATAAGCAGCCTTAGCCGCGGTATACAATTTCGGGTCAAAGCGTTCAAGCTCTTTTAGGAAGGTACTTGCCGTAAAGCAAAAGATACCGGAGTTCCAGAAGAAGTTGCCCTGCTTAATAAAGCCCTTTGCGGTTTCATAGTTAGGCTTCTCCCGAAATGAAAGTACATCCGTACCCTCTGCCTCTATATAGCCATAGCCTGTTTCAGGCCGTGTTGGATTAATTCCGAAGGTTACCAGATGCCCCTCTTTTGCAAATTCTATACCCCGCTTAAGGGCTTGCAAATACTGCTCTTCACCTTCAATAAGGTGATCCGAAGGGGTTACCACCAAGACGTCATCTCCTGCTACAGAGAATGCCGCAAAGGCAATGGCTGCAGCTGTATTTCGCGGCGCAGCTTCCGCAATAATTGCATGTGATACTTTGCTTAAATCTTGTTTAGCTAAGTCGATATTTTGCATGGAGCCAACTAATACAACGTGGCTACAAACCTTTTGATTTCTTTCTATGGTCAATCCGAACAAGGATTTGTTCTGAAAGAAAGGAAGATACTGTTTCGGCTTTGCCTTACGTGACAAAGGCCATAACCTGGACCCTACCCCGCCGGAAAGGATAACGTTTATTATTTTACTCATATTGCGTCTTTCGCTTTTTCAGTTTCTGGGAAATGTTTATCAATAAGCTCCTTTGTAATCTGATCCTGCATCAAATACAGCTGCGAGCAAGCTCGCGCATCGGATAAAGGATCGTGATGATGGAGCTCAACATCCATAATGGAACAACAGATGCTTAACTTTGTTTTCTTAAAGCCGCGTGCACTATAGATCTTGCTGGTGCATATCCAAGTTTTAGCTAGCCCTAGGCTTTTGTAGTCCAAGCCATGTGCAGCCATAGTCTTCATCAGTACTTCCCGATCAAACTTTTCATTATGGGCTACCATAACCTGTCCTTTGAGGTAGGCCTCAATCTTTGGATACACTTCCAAAAATGTAAGTGCTTCTTTCGTGTCTTTTGCTTTAATACCGTGTACCCGTGTAGTTTGCCACATGTACTTGTTCTGAGGCGGCTGTATTAAACTATGGAATTCATCCACTATTTCCCCATCCACAACCTTCACTATGCCCACCGCACAAACACTGGTATAATCTGCAGTCGCTAATTCAAAATCTATCGCTGTAAAAGTCCTACTCATCAAAGTCAAAGATAACCATTTTTTCGCTGTCTGTATTTATTTTAATCGCTGCAGCTTGCCTTAATCTAAAGCAAAAGCAGTACCAAATATAGGCTAGTATACTAGCTATATTAACGCCAAGCCTTGTACTGGTTGATTAAACCATTGGTAGAGGCATCATGCGTCTGCACGGGCTCAGCATGCTGAAGCTCAGGCAATATCTTATTGGCCAATTGCTTACCCAACTCTACGCCCCATTGATCGAAGCTAAAGATATTCCAAATAACGCCCTGCACAAAGATCTTATGCTCGTAGATCGCAAGCAAAGCCCCTAATGCCTCAGGTGTTATCTTTTTTATTAAAAAGGAGTTGGTGGGTCTATTCCCTTCAAACACCTTAAAGCTTTTAAGCTCCGCTATCTCTGCCGCAGATTTACCCTGTAGCTCCAGTTCGGCTTGCACCTCAAGCTCCGACTTCCCATTCATTAAAGCCTCCGTCTGTGCGAAGAAATTGGACAACAACAGTTGATGATGATTCCCTATTGGATTATGCGAAATCGCTGGAGCGATAAAGTCACAAGGGATAAGCTTAGTGCCTTGATGTATTAATTGATAGAATGCGTGCTGTCCATTTGTGCCAGGCTCACCCCAGATAATAGGTCCGGTCTCATAGGTGACGCGGTAGCCATTTCTATCGATATACTTGCCATTGCTCTCCATATCTCCTTGTTGGAAATAAGCCGCAAAGCGATGCATATATTGATCATAGGGCAAGATAGCATGGCTTTCTGCACCGAAAAAATTATTGTACCATACCCCTAACAAGGCCAGTACAACAGGGATATTGCGTTCAAATTCGGTTTCCTTAAAATGGCTGTCTGCCTGATGTGCACCCTTGAGTAGCTTTTCGAAATTATCAAAGCCTATAGATAAACATATAGACAAGCCAATCGCCGACCATAAAGAATAACGGCCCCCAACCCAATCCCAGAACTCAAACATATTTACGGGATCTATACCAAAGGCCTTCACAGCCTTTTCATTCGTGCTTAAAGCCGCAAAATGCTGGGCTACATGCTCCTCCTTAGCCCCTGCAGCCAACAACCAATCCTTTGCCGATTGCGCATTGCTCATGGTCTCTTGCGTGGTAAAGGTTTTGGAAGCCACAAGGAAAAGGGTGGTTTCAGGGTTTAGGCCTTTCAGGGCTTCCACCAGATGCGTGCCATCCACATTCGAAACAAAATGTACATTGAGCTGTGTGCGGTATGCCTTTAAGGCTTCGGTGACCATCACAGGGCCTAAATCAGACCCGCCAATGCCAATATTCACGACATCCGTGATGGACTGCCCCGTAAAGCCTTTCCATTCTCCCGAAAGAATACCTTCGGTAAAACGCTTCATGCGCGCCAAGACCTTGTGTACCTTGGGCATTATATCTTCCCCAGCAACCCATACGGAACTGCTTATTGGAGCCCGAAGGGCGGTATGCAAGACCTCGCGGCCTTCCGTCTCATTTATCTTTTCACCCGCGAACATCGCGTCAATCGCATCTTGTAGCTTACATTCTTTTGCAAGCTGCATAAGGAGCGCCATGGTTTCATCCGTAATCCTATTCTTGGAAAAGTCCAGCAGGATATCATTCAACTGCAAGGAAAACTTCTCAAAACGCTGCGAATCCTCATTAAAGAGGTCCTTAATGCTTTTTTCGCTTAAGTTTATGAAATGATCAGTTAAATACTGATATGCGGGGGTGGTTGTAAAATCTACTCGTGGAAACATGTACTACAGGTTTAGTACTTCAAATATAACGAAAGGTTTGTAAATAGCGCATGTAGAAGCGTCATAGAAATCAGCTAAAAATTATGAAATAAATAAGGAGCGCCCCTTGAGCATTATCTCCTGAACGCAACAATTAAAAGATCATTTGCATATATGATGTTTTGCGCCTAATTTTGAAGATGACCAAAGAACAAATTCAAGACTTGAGGGATCGTGTTACATCTCTGAGGAGGCATCTTTGACATAGATGCCAAAAAAGCTGAAATAGCAGAAGAAACAGCCATTACAGTAGCGCCTAGTTTTTGGGATCATCCCAAGGAAGCCGAGAAAGTGCTACATGCTATCAAAAACAAAAAAGTATGGACCGACCAATTTGATGCAGTCAATGCAGCAGTGGAAGATACTTTTGTGCTTTATGAATTTTTTCAAAGTGGAGATGCCAGTGAGGCTGAGTTAGACGAGCAGTATAAACTAGCCCTGCAAGAGCTGGATGACCTGGAGTTTAAGAATATGCTAAGTGCGGAGGAAGACCAGTTGGATGCCATCCTGCAAATTACCGCAGGAGCTGGTGGTACAGAATCCTGCGACTGGGCAGCCATGCTGATGCGTATGTACATTATGTGGGGCGAACGTCATGGCTGTAAGGTTACCGAGCAAGATTATCAAGCCGGCGAGGTCGCTGGGATTAAAACCGTAACCCTACAGCTTTCCGGAAATTTTGCTTATGGCTACCTCAAAGGTGAGAATGGGGTGCATCGTCTGGTGCGCATATCCCCTTTTGACTCCAATGCCAAAAGACATACTTCATTTGCTTCGGTATATGTATACCCTCTGGTAGACAACAATATTGAGATTGAAGTCAAGGATTCAGAAGTAGAATGGGATACCTTCCGGGCTGGTGGAGCTGGGGGACAGAATGTGAACAAGGTAGAAACGGCGGTTCGCCTGCATCATAAGCCTACCGGCATCATTGTAAAGAACCAAGAATCCAGGTCTCAGCTACAGAACAAGGAAAATGCCATGCGCTTATTGAAGTCTCAGCTTTATGAGATTGAGATGCGTAAGCGTCAGGAAGCTTCTGCGGCTATAGAAGGGTCTAAGAAAAAGATTGAATGGGGATCGCAGATCCGCAATTATGTTTTACACCCCTACAAGCTGATTAAGGATTTAAGAACCAATGTCGAGACCTCCAATACACAAGCCGTATTGGATGGAGAACTGGACAACTTCTTAAAAACCTACCTTATGGAGTTTGGCGGCTAAAATCAAAAGCCAAATAAAAAGGCGCTTCCTTCTAGAAGCGCCTTTTTTATAAGCTGTAGTAGACTATTAGAACGAATTCTTCCACATCATACTTTCCACAGGACGAATGGTTTTACTGTTGTACTTCGCATTCCCTTTGCTGTTATAAAGTGTCTCAATATCCCCTTCTACAACAAAGTAAATCAACTGTCCAATAGGCATCCCTGCATACACACGTACGGGCTGCGCCACTGAAATCTCTAATGTCCAGGTATTGCAGAAGCCCACATCCCCCTTGCCAGCGGTGGCATGAATGTCTATCCCCAAACGACCTGTACTTGACTTTCCTTCTAAGAAAGGCACATGACCATGCGTCTCGGTATACTCCAGGGTAACGCCCAAGTAGAGCTGTCCTGGCTGCAAGACAAAGCCTTCAGCAGGGATCTCAAAATGTGCAATCGCATTGTGCTTTTTCGCATCCAAGACCTCATCGGTATAGGTGGCTAAATACTTGCCCAAATGCACGTCATAAGAATTGGTCCCTAAACAACTGCGATCAAAAGGCTCGACCACAATGGTTCCTTTTTCAATCTCTTCTAAAATTCTTTTATCTGATAATATCATTGTATACTTTAATCTTACTTCTTCAACAAGCGCACATAGTCGCTCATCACATTTAAGCTTTCATCCAACATAAAGTCAAATTCCACCTTTGGTTGTGGCTGCCCCTCCTTCCACAAGGGAAGGCCGCGTAGCTCTAAGCCTTTGTTCACACGAGCACGATTTTTAAGGCGTACTGCATCCCGTTCCTTTTTCAGCTCTACCTCGCTTAAGCTTATCTCTTCAACGTTGTCAAACTTCTTAAACTCTTCGATATCCTCCATCAAGTATTTATACTCAGGAGATTTTTTCATGCGTACCTCGTGAATGTCATTTAACTTTTTAGTAACAGAAGCTAAGTCAGCTACGCGATTAAAGTTCGTAGGCTTAATTTGATCCCAAGGCAAAGCCGCTGGCTCTGAACTTTCACCAAATTTTTCCGCCGTAAACTGTGTAGGGAAGCTAATATCAGGGCTTACACCTTTATGCTGGGTACTGCTCCCAGTTACCCGGTAGAACTTGCCCATTGTAATATTGATCTGTCCAAATTCAGGGGCACCATTTGGGGTGTCTGGATCTTTCATTTCACCTTTAGCCTTTAGCAACAGCTTGCTTGTGGGGCTGATAAAGCGCGACATCTCAATTGCTGACTGCACTGTACCCTTACCATAAGACTGGGATCCCAAGATTACGCCACGTCCATAATCCTGAATTGCACCCGCAAAGATTTCAGAAGCTGAAGCCGAGAATCGATTGATCAATACCCCGAATGCCCCATCCCAGGCAACACCCGCAACCTCGTCACTATCAACCTGCACCCGGTTCCGCGTATCTCTGACCTGTACCACAGGCCCTTTGTCAATAAATAAGCCTGTCAATTCTATAGCTTCCTGTAGAGATCCACCACCATTCTGGCGTAAGTCTAGTACGACAGCATCTACCTTTTCTTTCTTAAGGGTATCCAAGATAAGACGTACGTCACGTGTTGTACTCTTGTAATTAGGATCACGCATGCGGTAAGCCTCAAAGTCAATATAAAACTTAGGTAGCTTAATTAAGCCAATCTTATACATCTTGCCATCGTCTCCTTTGACCATCTTAATTTCTTTCAGCGCGGACTCCTCCTCCATAACAATCTTCTCGCGTTTTAAAGAAACGATTTTAGCTTGCGCTGTCATCTCTTGACCAGCAGGAATCACTTTTAAGCGCACCACAGTCCCCTTAGGTCCTTTGATTTTAGCAACCGCTGCATCCAAGCGCCATCCAATAATATCATCAAACTCGCCAGTCTCCTGAGCTACGGCAATAATCCGATCATCAACACTGAGGCTCTTGTCCTTAAAAGCAGGACCCCCAGCAATTACTTCTTTAATAGTCACCATCTCATTCTCCATCTGCAAGCGAGCTCCTATACCTTCAAAAGTATTGGACATGCCTTCATTAAATGCTTGTGCAAAGGAAGGGTTATAATAGGTGGTATGCGGATCTACTGCATCAGTCAAAGCAGTCATAATTAACTGAAATGCATCATTCGAATTAATTTTCTTGGCTTGAGAGATTAAGTTTTTATAACGCTTGCGTAAGTTATCTTTAAACTTGTCCATATCCAGTGAATCCTTGTGCGTAACAGTCAATCGCAGATTTAGCAAATCATACTTAACACGCTTACGCCATTGATTTTTTAGTTCAGCATCCGTCTTAAAATAAGGCAGCTTCTCGCGATAAGCCACATAATTCTCTTTTACAGAAAAATCATGGTTAACATCCACCTGCGTCAAGGCATATTCTAAGCATTGTAAATAACGGTTGGAATACACATTGAACATGTAAAAAGGGGCCGATAAATCTCCTTTACGGAAATCTTGGCTAATGTTGTTTTTGTATTGTTGGAAATCATCTATGTCAGACTGCAAGAGATAACTGCGGCCTTGATCCATAGATTTAATCAGATTATTAAAAACAATTGCCGATAGAGAATCCGTCATCGGAACTTTCTTATAGCTGATGTTTTCAAGTAGGTTGGCCACTTCACTGGCTATAACCTCATGCTGTGCGGATGGCTTCAACAATAGTTTCGTATCGTCCAAACTAACACGTGGCTTTGAACCACATGCAACAATTGAAACCAACGCTAGGCCCAATATTAGATTCTTAAACATATAAGATAATTTGTTAAAATTCATTTTTACCTATTTCCCTGTATTTTTTGCCTGATGTACCATCTTAGACGCGGCTAAAAATAGTGAAAAATGAAACATGAATATAGGTGCTCTATAAATATTTGCGGTAATTTAATCTTTTAAAGATTAAAAATACATTTAGATAACCAAATAACACAACAATTATTGTGTAAAGATTCGATTACGCTTGGAATAGCAGTGCCCAAACCACCTTAATATAATTAAAAAAAACGGCATTCCATAGGATGCATCAACAGCCAGATGTCTTCATTGAAAGATGTGTAAATCACGTAGGTCTATACTTTTAGCCTGCAAAAAATGAACAGGCTTAAGATACCTCCACAAGGCCTTATTAACCACCAAGAAAACAAAAAAATAAATCAGAGCCTAACGACGGGCTAAACAGGGGCTAATTACTGATAAGCTGTAAAACAATATCCGTTAAATTTTCTTTATACATAGTATATATAAATATTTATGAAAATTCTTTTCCCTAGACTAGTTGTTTGTTGTTTACTAGCTTTTCTTTGGCAAACAAGCACAGCACAGTCCTTAGATAGCCTAGCACAAGCTGGCTTAGCCGTTGAACTCCAGGCTGGCCTAACGGATAAGGATGCCGCTCCCTTTTGGATGCGATCAAATCAGTATGGCAATACAACTCCCGAAGGATTCTCAGGTAGCCTTATTTTACAGGCCTTTCGGCATTATCAAACACAAGGGGCATGGCCAACTACTCAGGAGATTAGTCCTAAGAAGTGGGATTGGGGATTTGGTTTTGAAGCAGATCTTCAGTTGGCCAAAAAGAATCAGATTCAGCTAATAGATGCCCATTTTAAGCTGCGCTTCGCTATGTTAGCATTAAAAGTGGGGCGAAGCAAGGATGTTATGGGACTGAATGGAGATAGCTTGCTGACCTCTGGGAATTTTGCGCTATCTGGGAATGCCTTGGGCATCCCAAAGCTGGAAATCAGCATCCCTGAATACTACAGAATCCCATGGTTTGGGGGGCTATTTTCAATAAAAGGCAATTTCGCAAATGGCTTTATGGGTGCAAGCCCGATTAATCCGCAGGTATTTAAACAAGACCCCATTCAGCTCGAGGTACAAACCTATTTTCATCAGAAATCAATTTATGGTCGATTAGGAAGATCCAATTGGAAAATCCAAGCCTATGCTGGCCTTAACCATCAGGTACAATGGGGTGGAGAAAAAAGCGTCTATGGTGACGCTTTTAAGCTAAATAGCTTAGCGACTTTATGGCATGTCCTCTGGGGTATAGCTTATGGAGAAGGAGATACAGACATTCCGAAATCTAAGATAGGCAACCATCTAGGCTCTATTGACCTTGCCCTAGGCTATGACTTTGGCCGTATTAATATGCTTGTTTACAGGCAGAATTTCTATGAGGTCGGGGCCATCTCCAAGCTGGCAAATATCAAAGATGGTTTAAATGGGATAGCCCTCACCAACAAAAACTACTCGCGGGAACAAAGGAACTTTAATTGGGAGCGTGTATTGGTAGAATTCTTCTACTCCAAAGATCAGGCTGGATACCCTTGGTCAAAGCCTACAAAATCAGGGGATGAGGATTACTATAATAATTACTATTATGAGGATGGTTGGTCTTACAAACAGCAAGGCCTAGGCACGCCTTTAATTATACCAGCCCACAGTGCCGCCAAGGGACAGGCACACAGCCCAGGGGATTTCTTTATTAGCAACCGCGTAATAGCTGCTCATTTTGGCATTAAAGGTCATGTGCGCAGATGGCAGGTACGCAGCAAGATCAGCTATGCAAGGCATTATGGCACCTTTGCTACCAGTGAATATGGTAAAACTACAGGTCTTATCTCACATCCGCCACATGAGGAGAGATTTAGCCCAAAGGCACAGCTCTCAAGCTACCTAAGGGTTGAAAGAAGGTTCTTTACGCGGACAGGTTTTGGAGCTACTTTAGCCTTAGACCAAGGGGGAATGCTGCCTGCAAGCTTTGGAGCAATTATCCACTTTAAGCATTACTTTCAGGGTCTATTACGCTAAGCCTCGTTGCCCAGACTCTTGCTGAACAAGGACTAAAAACCTTTTAACTTTAAGCTGCTTTACAAGTATACCACTCCTAATAGCCCAAAAAGTCTTCCCAAATACAAATAGCCCGAACAGTCTCCCTAAATTCCTAAACAGCCTATCCCTCAGCGCAAAAAAATGCGAGGCTTAAGAAGCTTCGGCTAGCTGCACCTATTCCTTAGCTGCGCAGCCCTAGCATCAAGGATTAATATAGCCCGCTAGGGAGTTAATTAAAGAGGGGGCTGCATAATCCCCAATATGACTTAATGCCGCTAGCTGGGTATCATGCTGTAGGGATAAAAGCTCCGACAGCAACGCTTCAGCTGTATAGGCTACGTAAACCAGGTTTAGTTCTGCGATCTTCTTGCTGGTTGCCATCTGATGATCATTCCTATGTTCTTTAAGCGCGGCTTGTCTAGGGAAGATAATAAGCGGCTTGGCTAAGGTTAAGGCTAAGATAATTGTTCCCATGCCAGCGTGACTAATAACAATATCAGCCGCATTAAAATAAGCTTCAAAATCCATTGGATTTAGGAATGCATAGACCTCTACATGCGCTGGGAAAGGAATTTGCGTTTTTGCTTGAATGACTACCCTTTCATCCGTATCATGTAGATAAGGCATCATTGCCATTAATAGCCGATCAAATGGCTCCTGGGTACCTGTAGTTATAAAAATCATGATAAAACATTTCCTGCGTAAATAATCTTGCCCACTGCCAATTCTGGCCATTGGGTATATACTCTTGAACAAAATTTTGAGGCGATCTTGCCACTTAGGGAGAGTTCCTCCACATTGGCTATACTGTCCAGCCAGATTGTTTTTATGCCAAAGCATTTTGCAACCATTAAGCCCATTAAGCCGGGGGCTGCCCCTGTGGAGATCACAACATCTGGTTTCTCCTTGCGCATTATAAGCCATAAGCTATGCAGGGCATTAAAAACACCCCGCATATTATTGCGGTTAAAATCTGCGATACTATAGAATGCTGATCCAGGCACCATTGTATTGAAGTCGGCTCTGGTCGACACGTACAAAGTATTGTGCGCAGCAAACAGGGGCTGAAGCCGCAGTAACTCAACCCAGTGCCCGCCTACCGAGGAGATGGCTATTATCTTCTTTTTCATAAATCTGAAACTCTATTTTGTAAAATCAAATCTGTATACTGAGTAATCATTCTTTCGTAGCCAAACTTTTCCTTATAAATAGCGCGACTTCTTTTCGCCATCCTTTGATAGGCTGCTTCGGAGATTGCATTTAAGGCATTTAGTTGTGCTCCTATGCTGCTTAAATCATCTACTAAAAGCAGGGCATTCTCATTTGGCAGGCCTATCTCTAGATTGCCCCCTACATCATTTACCAGTAGGGGCTTTCCATGCATTGCGCCCTCGATCAAGCTTAAGGGCAAGCCTTCTTGCACCGAAAACAACATTAAATAATCGTATTGCTGTATAAGTTCAGGCATATTCTCCACAAAGCCCAAGGGCTTAAACTGCTCATAGTCACAGCTCCTTTTAAGCGCTTCATAATCCTCTCCAATGCCTGCAAAATGGATTTCAATATTCTTTGCTAAGGCTTGTTCTTGAAGCGCAGCAACCAGCGCAAGCTGTCGCTTTACGCCATTCACCCGTGCAGGATATAAGATTCGAATCTTCCCGTTCGTCTGATACGTATAGTTAAGCCTGTCTGTGCCTAAATCCTCCATTCCATTAGGTATTAGCGTTATGCCTGCTGGCTTTAGCCTAAAGTAATTTTGCAAATTGGCCGTAACTTTATGAGATATGGACACCACCTCTTTGGGGAAGTAGGTAAAGTTTTTAAAGGTAGAATAGACATTATGACTAATGTATATAATCCGCACGTTTAAGAAAAAAAGCTTCTTTAGTAAGACGAAAAATGGGATAAGGTTTCTGGAATGAACAAGTAATACTTTATTGTTCAGCTGCCACGGATTCCGCAACCGCAATAGCTCTGAGGGAGATAGTCCATACTTAGGATGCACTCCTTTTAAGGGCTGCAAGCAGAGAATCTTTGTAGAGAACTGCCGACCTAAGCCCCGATGTAGGTCAAGCATGACTTTCTCCGCTCCCCCATAGATGCTAATATTTGTTACTATTGATAAGATCTCCATTTCAATTTATACGATTAAAATAGTCTACATATTTCTTCGCTATCCCAGCTGTACTAATCTCAGCCGCCACAAACTCGGAGAGG
>JASLCA010000045.1 GCA_030146225.1 Sphingobacterium sp.
GAGAACTACCAACGTAATGCCTATACCGCTTTAAGTAAGATCGCAGGCGCTAAGTCTGCACCTGTACTTTTAGCCAAGCTAAAGTCTGTAAACTACCAGTTTGATAAAAGCAATATTGGCGGTCTGACTTTGGATTATGCAGGCAACTTATTGAAGAATGGGCAACAAGCCTTAGGCTTATCTGTTGTAAACACAGTCTTTAAGGAAGCTGAAAAAGCTGGGTCTGCAACCTTGCAAGCTGGTGCATTAGAGTTGTTAACTTCGGTTAATCCAACCCTTGCTCGGAAGCAGTTGATGAAAGCGGCTACAAGCAATAATGCCTTGTATAGAACCACAGCCTTAGAGCTACTTGGTCAGCATGCTACAGCAGCAGATACCAAGAAGTTGATAGGGACCTTAAAGTCCGCAGCTCCTGACGTGCAGGAAAGCATCTTAATCTACTTGGCAGATCATGCAGCCTTATCTGATGTTGCTACAATTGAGAAAAGTATGGGTTCTATAAGAGGGACGCAGGCTAAAATTGCGGCATTAAATAGCATCTCGAAGTTGAGTAAAGGAGCGAATACAAAAAGCTTAATTAAAGAGATTGCAGGCGCTGATGAGCTGACTGCGAAGGCTATCGCTTCATTACTGCTGTCATCTAAGGATGCAAATGCAGTCTCCGAAGTTAATAATGCCCTCCCAACAGCAGATGCTAAAACGCAGTTAGTACTTTTAGAAGTGCTTGCCCGAAGAACAAATGAAAACTCTTCAAAGGCAGTTCTACCCTTGTTAGCAGTGGCTGACAACAATATTAAGATGGCTGCTTTGAAAGCATTACCAAATGTGGTGAATGCTTCTGACTTTGAAGATTTGGTGAAGTTAATTCCAAATGCTTCAGAGGTTGATGCAAGCTATATTCAGAAAGCAATGATTATTGCCCTGAATGCTAGCAGCGATAAAGATGCTAAAATTCAGCGCTTAGCAGCGAATATTTCCCGTTCATCTGCACCTTCTTCAGGTAAGTTTTTCCCTGTATTTGCGGGAGTTGCGGGGCCTGAATCCTTAGCAGCAGTCAAGAACTATACGAATAATGCAGGCTTAAAAAATCAGGCAATCGCCGCTTTAGCGACTTGGTCCAATCCAGAAGTGCTGCCTACCCTAATTGCTTTGTCGAGAACGGAAAAAGGCACTTCAAATTTTGATATTATCTTCAAGGGGATGATCGATCAAATCAGTAAGAGCCAGCATACAGCAGAGCAGAAAACACTTTTCTTAAAGGATGCATTTCATCAAGCTGAAAATGTAGCCCAAAAGAAGGCTGCATTAGGCAAGATGCAGGAAACAGGTACCTATCAATCCATGGTTTTTGCTGCACAATTTTTGGAAGATGCAGACTTAAAAGGCGCAGCTACAAACACGGCTATGAATATAGCTATGGATGATAAAAGTTTTGTAGGCCCAGAGGTACGTCAACTTCTAGAGCGTGCTATGGCAAATCTTTCCGGCAGTGAAAGTTCCTACCTTAGAGAAGCCATCGTCCGTCACCTAGCTGAAATGCCACAGACAGTAGGCTTTGTCGCTATGTTTAATGGGAAGAACCTAGATGGCTGGAAAGGCCTAGTTGAAAACCCTATTAAACGTGCGAAGATGTCTGCAAAGGAGCTAGCTGACAAGCAAGCAATTGCCGATAGCAAGATGCGTGAAACCTGGACAGCCAGTAATGGCGAGTTGGTGTTTAGCGGGCATGGTGATAATATTGCCTCTGTTAAGCAGTATGGGGACTTTGAAATGCTTGTAGACTGGAAGTTAGACCCGAAAGGTAAAGAGCCTGATGCCGGAATATATTTACGCGGAACTCCACAGGTTCAAATCTGGGATATTTCCCGTACCAATGTAGGTGCCCAGGTGGGATCAGGAGGCTTGTACAACAATAGCAAACATCCTAAGAATCCTTTAAAGGTTGCTGACAATGCATTAGGGGAGTGGAATACCTTTAAGATCCGTATGGTTGGCGAGCAGGTATGGGTATGGTTAAATGGAGAGCTGGTCGTAGACAATGTAACCCTAGAAAACTATTGGGATAGAAATCAATCCATCTTCCCAACCGAACAGATCGAATTGCAAGCACATGGTTCTCAAGTCTGGTACCGCGATATCTATATTAAAGAGTTGGCACGCAAAGAAGTGTATACTTTAAGTGATGTAGAGAAGAAGGAAGGCTTCGAAATGCTATTTGATGGTACAAATACCAACAAGTGGACCGAAACATCGGCTTATGAGATTACCCCTGAGGGTTATATTCGTGCCAATCCAGTAGCTAAGTTTGGGAAAAACCTATATACCAAAGATGAGTATGCTGATTTTGTCTTCAGGTTTGAATTTAAGCTTACTCCAGGTGCCAACAATGGCTTAGGCATACGTACGCCTTTGGAAGGAGATGCGGCTTATGTAGGTACAGAAATCCAGATATTGGACAATGATGCGGAGATCTATAAAAACTTGAAGCCTTACCAATATCATGGTTCAGCCTATGGTATCCTTACCGCCAAGCGCTCGGGCATGAAGCCTGTAGGGGAGTGGAATAGCCAAGAGGTACGTGTTCAAGGGGATAAGATTAAGGTTACTTTAAATGGAGAAGTGATCTTGGATGGAGACTTTAGCGAGGCTAAGAAAGAAGGTACACTAGACAATAAGAAACATCCTGGTTTATCCAGAACATCTGGGCACCTAGGCTTTTTAGGCCATGGCTCGGAGGTGTTTTTTAGGAATATTCGTGTGAAGAGTTTGTAGCACGAAGCTGAAAAGCAAGCATAAAAAAAGGCTGATCAAACGATCAGCCTTTTTTTATGCCTTAAATATGTATTAGAATTTAGCACCTAAAGTAAGCACTGCATTTGTACGTTGTAATTTGATGTCAGCTACAGGGCTTTTAGAACCCCAGAAAGATTCGTCAATTTGATAAGGACTTGTTTTGTAATCATTAACTAAATGCACAACTGCTAAGTCCATATACATGGCCTTGGTGAGTTTAACACCTAAACCTAAGCTACCGCTTAACTGTTTGTTGTCCGCATTTTTATAGGGATTACCGTAGTAGTTAAAGCCTGCACGTCCGCTCAAGGTATTTGTCAATAGTACTTCACCACCTACACGGAAATTGAATGCACCTTGATAAGCTGCCTTTGTCTCTTGATCCCAAGAGTTTTCCAGAGATGGGTTTACACCACCAATAGTTCTCACCTTGATGCTGCTGTAGTCCACATATTCAACATCAGCAGTTAATAAGCCTCGGCTGAAAAATTTAGTAAGTCCAAAGCTGAATTTCCAAGGGGTAATGGTATTGTAGGAATCTTCAGTAGGATCAGTAAGTACCTCCTTAGAGCTGAAAGCCTTAGTAGTAGTCTCATCGTCAAAATAATCAACCCCTATATAGCTGGAGGTATAATCGTCAATAGTCAACCAGGTAGGAGAGGTGATGGTAGCACCAATATTCCAGTCCAAGCTAGGCTTATAGATTGCCCCAATTTTAAAGTCTATACCTGAACCTTCTGAACGTTGAAAGTAATCATCCAAGAGACGATAGCGAGCCTCTACGTAATTGTAATCTGCATGATTAGGGTCAGCAATGGTAGAGTTTGGATTGTTCGCTAAGATCTCAGCGCGGTTTTTAGTCCAACCACCTTCTGAAAACTGCTCTGAGGTATCGTATTGAAACCTAGTAAAACCTAGGTTAGCACCGATATAAAATTTATTGTTGTAGTTGGCTCCAAAGGCTAAGGCAGTTCTGGAATTATAACCATTTGTCAGGATGTCGCTAATCTGAGTCTTGTTGGCGGCCTCCTGTGTAACTGGGAAATAGCCTTTAGCAGCATCTCCAAATTCCTCCACCAAGAAAGTTCCGTACAGTTTATCTCCCCAAGCAGCATTATTAGAAGATGCCATCAGGTCTGTATAGCGGTTCACAATGCTGTTGTTAGGGTTAACGCCTTCATAACGCACATTGTTTGTAAAGGTATTGGTGTTCTCGTAAGATATCCCCACGTTAAAGTTTTGCCATCCATGGTAGCCTTCATTAACGGGCATATGGAAGACAACACCTGCGTGATCTATACCAAAGCGACCTTTATTTTTGGAGGTATTCGTGCCAAAGTAAGAACCTTTATTGTTGGCGTTATTGTAATTAACGGAGATTGATATATCCGATTGTCCAAAGAAACCAAGTCCAGCAGGGTTACCAGTAATCGAACTCAGGTCACCTCCTAATGCAGTATTGGCATTACCCAATCCTTTGAAACGTGCTGTTCCACCATTATTTTCTTGGGAGAAAGTAAAGGCATCGCCAACAAATTGAGCATCGGCAGAAAAGGTAAGTCCAGATACCAATAGGGAGGTAAAGAGTATGTTTTTTAGTTGCATGTGATTAAGGAATTTTTTTTAGAAAAGTAGCCAATAGCTTTAAACTATTGGCTACCTGAATATATTATCTTGTACGACCTCCGCCAGAGCTACGTGAAGCGCCACCGCCTGATGAACCAGAGCTTCTCGAAGCCCCACCGCCGCTTGACATCGAGCTGCCAGAGCTACGTGTAGGTGGGCTATAGGAAGAGCCTGAGTTACCCCTAGTAGACTGTGTAGATCTAGTATTCGTAGGGCGTGCTGTACTGGTTCCAGTAGGACGCGTTGTAGGACGCGTAGTACTTGTGCCTGTACCGCCACGCGTTGGTCTAGTAGTACCTACACCTGATTCACGCGTTGGTCTAGTTGTACCTACACCTGACTCACGCGTTGGTCTAGTTGTACCTACACCTGACTCACGAGATGGTCTAGTTGTACCCACACCTGACTCACGAGAAGGTCTAGTTGTACCTACACCTGACTCACGAGATGGTTTAGTTGTACCTACACCTGACTCACGAGATGGTCTAGTTGTACCTACACCGGATTCTCTTGTACGACCAGTAGTCGTGCCACGATCTCCAACACGTGTAGAAGTACCTGTACGAGTAGAGGTTCTGTTACCCGTAACAATTCTACCATTTGCATCTCTTGAAACAGCGCTGTTGCGTGTTGTATTACCTACTCTAGTGTTGTATCCGCCTCGTGAACCTGAACGTACTGAAGAGTTCGCAGGTCTTATGCTATAGCGGTTACCACCATAGTAGTTGTTGCCATAATAATTGTTGTATCCATAATAAGGATGTCCCCAGGAGTTATAACCCCAGTAACTGCCATGACCATAGTATGGTGATCCCCAGCCCCAGCGATTGTATGGGTAACCCCAGCCACCGCCCCAGCCGCCGCCGAAACCAATGCCAATGGACCAACCTGAATTCCAACCCCAGCTGTTATAGCCAATGCCCATTCCAAAGCCGGAATAGCCATACCAAGGGTCAAACCAAGGGTCGTAATAGCCCATGCCTGGACTCGCATAATAAAATCTATTAATACGGTTGGCATAAACTAGATCGTTGTCATACTCATAACCTTCTACATATTCCTCATCAGCATACTCATCCGTGTAGTGGTCATTTTGAACATACTGTTCCTCTTGCCCGTTTGAATAATAATAATCCGGACTCTGATAATCTTGAGGAGCTTTGGATTGATTATTATAAACGTCGTCTCTGTAGGTTACTTGCCTACTTGTTGAACAAGAAGCAAGGGTAAAAACCGCTGCTAATGTCAAACTTCCGAATAATAATCTATTTGTTTTCATCATTTCCAATACAGTTAAACTTCGATAATGTAAGTCTTTATTACTATCTTAGACCCGTATTTTCTGAAGTGGTTTAATCCTACCTCAAAAATATATATAAATCTTTAGCTAAGGCTAAAGATTTTGGAATTAAGACGATAATATTACAGTAAAACATAAGGTAAATAATGGGAAAAGGAATAACAAGTCGTAGCGAGGATTATTCGCAATGGTACAATGACTTAGTAATTAAAGCAGATTTAGCTGAGTATTCTGCCGTTAGAGGTTGTATGGTAATTAAGCCCTATGGTTATGCCATCTGGGAACGCATGCAGGCCATCTTGGACAAAGAATTTACGGAGACAGGACACAGCAACGCTTATTTCCCCTTATTTATACCCAAATCTTTTTTCTCTAAAGAAGCTGCACATGTGGAGGGCTTCGCAACAGAATGTGCGGTAGTCACCCATTATCGTTTGAAAAATGATGGCAACGGTAATATCATTGTAGATGAAGATGCAAAATTGGAAGAGGAATTGATCGTAAGACCAACTTCTGAAACGATTATATGGAATACCTATAGAGGTTGGATACAGTCCTATAGAGATTTACCTTTGTTAATCAATCAATGGGCAAATGTCGTGCGATGGGAAATGCGTACACGTCTTTTCTTACGTACTTCTGAGTTCTTATGGCAAGAAGGGCATACCGCTCACGCAACCGAGCCAGAAGCAATTGAAGAGGCAGAAAAAATGTTAAATGTTTATGCGGAGTTTTCGGAGAATATCTTGGCTGTGCCAGTTGTTCGGGGACGTAAAACCGAAAATGAACGTTTTGCAGGAGCTATTGATACCTACTGTATTGAGGCCTTAATGCAAGATGGAAAAGCTTTACAGGCGGGTACTTCACATTTTCTTGGACAAAATTTTGCGAAAGCATTTGATGTTAAGTTTACCTCCAAAGAAGGCAAGCAAGAGTATGTATGGGCGACTTCATGGGGTGTTTCAACCCGTCTTATGGGCGCGTTGGTTATGGCACACTCGGATGATCAAGGCTTAATCTTGCCACCGAAGTTGGCGCCTATACAAGTGGTTATTGTTCCTATTTATAAGAATGATGAAGAGAAAGCCGCGCTAGATGTTTATGTAAAAGGATTGACTGCTGAATTAAAGGCAAAAGATGTTTCGGTGAAATATGACGATCGTGATACACAGCGTCCAGGCTTTAAGTTTGCAGAATGGGAATTAAAAGGCGTGCCTTTGCGCGTGGCTGTAGGTGCGCGTGATTTAGCGAATGGCACTGTAGAACTTGCTAGAAGGGATAATCAAACCAAAGAGACTGTTGCGCAAGAAGGCTTAGCTGCTCATATCCACGGCTTGTTGGATACCATCCAAGATAGTATCTTCCAAAAGGCATTGACTTATAGAGATTCACATATTACAGAGGTGAATTCTTACGATGAGTTTAAGGAGGTGTTGGATACTAAAGCTGGCTTTGTTTCTTGTCATTGGGACGGCACGGTCGAGACCGAAAAGCGAATTAAAGAGGAGACTAAGGCGACAATCCGTTGTATTCCTTTGGATGCAAAAGAAGAGGCCGGGATCTGTATTTTTACAGGCAAGCCATCTACGAATCGTGTCTTGTTTGCAAAGGCTTATTAATATAATATATAGGCTAAGTGCAGAAAGGTCTACGACATACTGCGCTTAATTAACATAATGAAATAAAATATTGACAGTATTAATATTGGGCTGCGGCTGGATTGGAGAAGCTTTTGCTAAAGAGCTTCAGGCCGCTGGTCATACGGTTTATGCCAGTACTACAAATATGCAGAAATACCATCGGCTTCAGGCGGATGGTATTTCTGTTATATTAGCTGACTTTGATCAGGCTGGGGAGCTGACTGACTTTCCAGAACGGGTGGATTATGTGCTCAATAGTGTGCCTGCTTCCAAAAGCTTGAAATTGCCTGAGCTTACGCTTAGGTATCAGCGGATTGCTACCTTATTAGATAAGCTGAGTTATAAGAAACATATTTTTTTAAGTTCAATAGGTGTTTATCCAGATAAAGACGGCTACTTTTCGGAGTCCTCAGCAGTATTAGCGGATAGCAATTTGCGGAGGGCAGAGTTGCAGATGTTGGCCTGTAGGGGTAGCTATGTATACCGTTTGGGAGGACTTTTTGGTCGTGACCGAATCTTTGCAAAGTATTTTAAGGGCCGAATATGTACCAGTGGAGCGCAAGCTGCAAACTTTATTCACAGTGATGATGTGCTAGGCCTGTTGCAGGAGGGCTTTCAGCAGGAACTTAAGACTAACCTCTATAATGCCGTATGTCCGATGCACCCCAGCAAAGAGGAAGTTGTCGTAGCCTCAGCGACTAAATATGGCTTGGAGCTGCCAACGGCTTTTGTAGCGCAGGATAGTTTCCAAAAGGTTGTTTCTGGAGCGATGTTGGCTGCCGATTTAAACTATGCCTTTAAATTCCCTTCGCCACTAGATTTTTAAGCTACTTTAGTTTTAATGACTTGTCATACTATTGATTAAGGTTATGCACTAAGGGATGACGCATCCGGAAATATAACATGATTTAACAATTTATTCGCATTCCGCCATGTTTTTTTTGGTACCTTTATAGCGGTTATTAAAAGGTATATTGTTTTTAATAACCATAAGCCTATAAATTAAGGTCTATTACATCTATCGTTGATTTTTACTACCATGACATATAAATTTGCAACTAAAGCAATACATGCGGGTCAAGAGGCTGATCCGACCACTGGGGCGGTGATGACGCCTATCTATCAAACTTCTACCTATAAACAAGCTTCCCCTGGAGAACATAAAGGCTATGAGTATTCTCGCGGCACGAATCCAACTCGAAAAGCTTTGGAGGACTGTTTGGCTGCTTTGGAAAATGGTCGATTTGGGCTGGCCTTTGCAAGTGGAATGGCAGCGACTGACACCGTATTGCGTCTGTTAAAACCAGGTGATGAGGTGGTGACAGGGGATGATCTTTATGGTGGTTCCTATAGAATATTTACCAAGGTTTATGAACAATATGGCATTCGCTTTAAGTTTGTAAACACTTCTGATGTTGCCGCTGTAGAGGCTGCGATCACATCCGCTACAAAGCTGATATGGGTGGAGACACCTACCAACCCTACCTTGAAGTTGGCGGATATTGCTGCAATTGGCAAGCTAGCCAAGGAGAAGCAAGTTCTCTATGTGGTAGACAATACCTTTGCTTCACCATACCTGCAAAATCCATTGGATTTAGGCGCAGACATTGTGATGCATTCGGCTACAAAATACCTAAACGGACATTCGGATGTCGTGATGGGGGCTTTAGTCCTGAATGATGAGGAGCTTTATAAGCAGCTTTGGTTTTATTACAATGCTGTAGGCGGAACCCCTGGGCCACAAGATTGTTTCTTGGCGCTGCGTGGGCTTAAAACCTTGCATGTTCGCATGCGTGCGCATTGTGAAAATGGGCGTAAGGTTGCTGAATTTTTGAAAGATCACCCTAAGGTGGAAACGATATACTGGCCAGGCTTTACAGATCATCCTGGACATGAAATTGCCAAAAAGCAGATGCGCGACTTTGGCGGCATGATCTCCATTGTATTAAAGGATGCAGATCTGAAGGAGACTTTCCGCATTGCTGCACGCTTTAAGGTATTTACCTTGGCTGAATCCCTGGGTGGAGTTGAGTCTTTGGTCAATCACCCCGCAACCATGACGCATGGATCTATCCCCAAAGAGGCGCGAGAGCGAGTTGGGGTTGTGGACAACTTGCTGCGTTTATCGGTGGGTATTGAAGATGCAGAAGATCTTATTGCCGACTTAGAACAGGTTTTAGCAGACTAGTTCTGGCTTAAGGCTATAGCTCAAAATAATTTAGAATAGTAATTTAGAAAAATGAACCCAACCGTTAAGTTCAGTAATGCGAATACCGTGTTTTCAAAAGCACTGAAACAAAAAGCAAATGATTATTTTGCGAAATCATTAAAAAATAAAACAGGAGATAGTCGTATCTATGTAAAGGCAACCGTGTTATTGGCTGTTTTTGTCCTAATTTATGTAACCTTAGTTTTTATCCAACCACATTGGATTATAAGTTTATTGTTGTGTGTAGTCTTTGGGGTAAATTTTGCCGCCATTGGATTTAATATTATGCATGATGCAGGGCATAATTCTTTTTCCAGCAATAAACGTTTAAATACGATTTTGTCCTATAGCCTTAATATGCTTGGGGGAAATATCTATTTCTGGAAGCTCAAGCATAATGTGGCGCATCATACCTATACCAATATTGAAGGGGAAGACCATGATATTGAAGTGAAGTTTATGCGTTTGCATGCCGATCAGCAAGCGAAGAAGTACCATAAGTATCAACGCTATTACTTTATTGTACTTTATTGTGTATCCTACTTGGCATGGATCTATTACCAAGATTATGAAAAATACTTTAAACAGGCTTTGGGTAAGGCACAGTTTCATTTTCCATTAAAGGAAAAGGTTATTTTCTGGACCACTAAGGTTGTTCACTTAAATGTCTTTATTATTATTCCTGTAATTTTTGTAGGCTGGTTGCCAACCTTAATTGGTCTTCTGGTATCGAGCATTGTGTGTGGATTGATTTTAGCTACTGTATTTCAATTGGCACATGTGGTTACCGAGACAGAGTTTACGGTAGTTCAAGATGCAGAGCGTGTAGAGAATGAGTGGATGGTACATCAATTGCTGACTACTGCTAATTTTGCTACAAAAAATAAGACCCTTACCTGGTTGCTAGGGGGATTGAATTTTCAGGTAGAACATCATTTGTTCCCTAAGATTAGTCATATACATTATCCTGCCTTAAACAAGATTGTACGTCAGACTTGTCAGGAGTTTAATATTAATTATATAGAATTTAAGACCTTCCAGTCGGCATTTTCTTCACATGTGCAGGTTATTCAAGCCATGTCTCGATAAGAACTCTTAAATTTTAAAGCAGCCCCATATTGCGTAAATATGGGGCTGTTTGTTTTTAGACTTTTTCCTTAGGCTATTGATTTGCTAAGTGATTTGAATAGCCGATATAGTAGTGCTTCAGCTTGGCTGGCGCCATGGCGTCCTTATAAACTAGGCTATTGGCGTGCAGAGTTCAATTAGAAAGCCATCAAGATCTCTTAAGTAGGCCACCGTTTGACCCCAAGGCTTTTGAGAGC
>JASLCA010000077.1 GCA_030146225.1 Sphingobacterium sp.
CTCATCATTCCAATATACCTTATTCGAGACAACAGTCTTTTCATCAACAGCTAATAGTTCTAGGATAATCCCTTCGGGATTGATCTCCATGTCGAAATAGGGAAAATGCACTTCTGCATTTTGTAGCTTAACGCTAATGTTAACGGGATGTCGTCCTGGGGGAACGGGATTGCCATCGCCATCCTTGCCATCCCATGGAATACTATTGGGCCCAGTAACTGCTGTTCCGGAGAACTTTCTTGTTTTAAATGCTGCGGGTGACTGTGAGCTACTAATTTCAACCGTGTAGGTCCCTGAATTGTTGGTGCTAAAGAAAATGTTTCCGCCTTTATGACTGACTTGGCCTACCGTGCCGTCTACACCCTTTATCAGGATGTTTTCTACGGTAGTGGCAGTGCGCTTAGGCCTTAACCATTCTATTCTTTCGCCTCCCGAAAAAGAACCTTGGGTCTTTTCTGGCATATCCGGATCAGGCCTGCTGTAAAACATTTTATGGGTAATATCCGATTCTGTATCGGCAATGCGCGGATCATGTATCTTGTCCGCTAGTTGTGCCGCCTTATACTCATTGATACTCTCATATAAGGGCGTTTTGTCTTTGTCATAAAATCCTTTGTTGTTGACGAAAAACGTAAAGCCATAACCATTGTTTCCATTATTGTCTACACGGTATAAATAACCGGTGTTTGTTAAGACAAAAAACTTTCCGTAAAAGTTTAGGCCCTCATCATTTGATCTATTGTTCAGGGGGATTTCCATATTGAGGACATCTGTATATACGCGTCCATTTTTCAGGGTATTGCTGAGGTCGAATACGGAGACATCCCAAGCTGACAGTAGTACTGATTTACCTTCTTTATCATAGGATTCATGACTAGAGGGCAGCCATTCTGCATCTGCTTTAAGATAGAACACCCGCCCATCCCCAGTGCTGTTGGCTGTGCCGCCTTGAGCTGGAATAAATTCCACCTTATGTACTCCAGTTTCCTGGGCTACATAGTAAACGGGTAGGTATTGATTGGAATTACTGCTGTTTGGCGCGCGTGGTCCGGCAAGTTCCTGTGCTCTATTGGCAATTAGTCCTGCTGTTTTACCTGTA
Source organism: Sphingobacterium sp. (assembly GCA_030146225.1). Classification (GTDB taxonomy): domain Bacteria; phylum Bacteroidota; class Bacteroidia; order Sphingobacteriales; family Sphingobacteriaceae; genus Sphingobacterium. The sequence goes on from JASLCA010000077.1 coordinate 1,100, forward strand.
TACTTCGTTTGTTTGGTGCCATTGGGGCGTGTAAGTAGTATTCCAGCATTGAAGTATCCCATCTCACTATGGGCCATCGCAATAGTCTCCCCAGCTTTGGCATATACATAATGTGCTGAAACTTGTGGAAAAGGAAATGAATTGCTTACATAGCTGCTGGAGCGGAGCTTAGCTCGCCCCCCTTTAACACCGACTGGATATAGATCTTTAGAGCCATCAGCTATACTAAGATTTGGACAGAGAAGGATACAACTAAGCAATAATAATATGAAGCGTATATTATTAAAACTCATTTTTAGGCAACGTTTGCGCATAGAAAGGAATCTTAAGAAAGAAATGATACTTACTGTTAATTTTATTTAATAATGGTGTTGCTAGAACTACTTATTAATCATAGATGTTGGACGAGTTTTATTGATTAACAAGTAATTAATTTTTTTGTTTTACAAAAGTTAATATCTTTAATTGGACAGGCTACCGCTCCATAGAAAATTGGCTAAGAAATCATAGGATTTGATTTTAATTTGTCCTGTATTTTATGCGATTTTAGCTGGATTAATGTATCTTGAGATCGGAATTGTGTAGCTAATTAGGGACAATAGGATAAGGTTTTTTGAATAAGTTGAAGTCTTTTTAGTCTTAATTAAAGCCTTTGATAGTTTATCTGAAAAGCATCTTATTTCCTTTTAAGGAAATTGCAGGATAGCCTATTTACTGCCTGCTTTTTTAGATTGCTACAGGTTTTTTTTAGTAGAACGTGAAGTCCGAAGGGTATTTTCATCTACGCCTTGAAGCCTGTACATGTATCTACTGACTTTTTTAAGGGTGCAAATCCATGAATGGTATAGAAATTATTTTTTAATGAGAACGAAAAACAAATCGAGTATGCATGCCAGCATTAAGGGCGTATTGCTTGCCTTAGCGCTATTTCTAAATTTAGGCCTATTTGCCCAAGCCCCGGATAACAAGCCCAATGTGATCTTAATTTATGTAGATGATTTGGGCTATGGGGATTTGGGAAGTTATGGGGCTACACAATTGAAAACGCCCAATTTAGATCGTTTAGCTAGCGAGGGAACGCGATTTACCAATGGACACAGTACTTCAGCAACCTGTACTCCTTCTCGTTTTGCACTGATGACAGGTGTGTATCCTTGGCGTCAGCAGGGTACAGGTATCTTGCCTGGGGATGCCAAGCTTATTGTGCCCTTGGACAAGCCTTCTTTGCCTAAGGTTTTTAAAGCTGCTGGTTATCAAACTGCCGTGGTCGGCAAGTGGCACCTAGGCTTGGGGGCTTCTGTTGCGAAAAATTGGAATGAGGCGATTAAGCCCGGACCAAATGAAGTAGGCTTTGACTATTCCTTTATTTTTCCGGCTACAGCAGATCGGGTGCCTACGGTCTTTATGGAGAATCATCATGTAATAGGCTTAGACCCTAAGGATCCGATCCAAGTAGATTATAACAATAAAGTAGGGACAGACCCTACAGGCAAGGATAACCCTGAATTGCTTAAAATGCGCGCTTCGGCGGGACATGGTCATAATAATACGATTGTTAATGGGATCGGTAGGATAGGTTATATGTCGGGTGGACTGCAGTCTCGCTGGGTGGATGAAGAGCTTACAACCACTTTTCTTTCAGTTGCTCAGGAGTTTATTCAAACCAATAGGAAGGCTCCTTTCTTCTTGTTTTTGGCAATGATTGAGCCGCATGTGCCGCGTATGCCGGCCACATATTTTAAGGGTAAAAGTGGACTGGGACTACGTGGAGATGCTATTATGCAGCTTGATTGGACAATAGGACAATTGATGAGCCAGTTAGCGCACTTGGGGATTGCCGAAAACACGCTTATCATCTTCTCAAGTGACAACGGTCCAGTATTGGATGATGGCTATGAAGATGAGGCGGTGACTTTACAAAATGGGCATCTGCCTGCTGGGCCTTTGCGTGGAGGTAAGTATAGCATCTTTGAAGGGGGGACGCGCGTGCCCTTTATTGTGCATGGCAAAGGGGTTGCCAAAAACAAAGTTTCAGACGCTTTGATTTCACAGGTAGATATTCTTGCAAGCATGGCTGAGCTTTTGGGACAGGAACCTCCAAAGGAGGCCTTGGATAGCAAGGCTTTGCTGAGTACATTGCTAGGAAATAGCCCTGTAGGACGGGATCAGCTGATACAACATGCTGGCTCTTATGCCGTTCAAAAAGGGAAATGGAAATATATAGCGCCTAGTCAAGGTCGTGCATATGATCCTAGGACAGCTATAGAGCTCGGAAATAGTACGGAGGTGCAGCTCTATGATCTAGAAAATGATCTTGC
>JASLCA010000086.1 GCA_030146225.1 Sphingobacterium sp.
TAGGGGAATCGAACCCCTGTTTCTAGAATGAAAATCTAACGTCCTAACCCCTAGACGAACGGGCCAACTGATTTTGGTGATGCAAATATAAGCCCTATAATTGTATCACCAAAACATTTTAGCGGACTATTTCTTAATCCATTGAGACTGAAATCAATAATTTTTAAATTACGTCGAAACCTATGTCGCGACGGAAATATTTACGCTCATAAAATATTCTTCCTGCATCTGCGGTCGCTTGCTGAAGAGCATCAAGTAGATTATCTTGCAGCGTAGTTACGGCAATAACCCGACCTCCAGCAGTAACTACCTTGCCATCTACCAGCTTTGTCCCTGCATGAAAGACAATTGAATCTTCCACATTCTCTATGTTTAAGATCTCTTTTCCGGACTCATAGCTTCCTGGATAACCTCCAGCGACTAACATTACTGTCACCGCTGTCTTTGGGCTTACCGTGAAAGAGCGTGTATGCAAGTCTCCTTGTGCCACCCCTTCGAAAAGATCAAGTAAGTCAGATTCTATACGTGGAACGACAGACTCCGTTTCAGGGTCGCCCATACGAACATTGTATTCAATAACAAAGGGTTCCCCATCCATATTCATTAGCCCAATAAAGATAAAGCCTTTGTAAGGGATATTGTCCTTTTTTAAGCCGTCAATAGTTGGCTTGATTATACGCTCTTCTACTTTCGCTAGGAAAGCCTCATCTGCGAAAGGCACTGGCGAGATAGAGCCCATACCACCTGTATTAAGGCCTGTATCTCCTTCGCCAATACGTTTGTAGTCTTTAGCCGAAGGCAAGACCTTGTACGAATTGCCATCAGTCAGTACAAATACCGAAAGCTCAATTCCTTTTAAAAATTCTTCAATAACTACTACCGAGCTTGCGTCGCCAAACTTTGCATCCTCAATCATGGCTTTAAGTTCAGTCTTAGCATCTTCCATCGTTTCACAGATCAAGACCCCTTTCCCAGCAGCTAATCCATCGGCTTTTAAGACAATTGGAAGTTTTTGGGTTTCCAAATAGGCTAAGCCCTCCGACAAGTTTGAAAGATCAAAAGAGCGGTATGCTGCGGTAGGAATATTGTGGCGGATCATAAACTCCTTTGAAAAGTCTTTAGACCCCTCCAATTGAGCGCCCTCTTGTTGAGGACCGATAACTGGAATATCTTTTAAGTCAGGACGAGCTAAGAAATAATCGTGAATTCCCTTTACTAAAGGCTCCTCTGGACCGACCACAACCATGTTAACGGCGTTGGCCAACACAAACTGTGCGATGCCTTCAAAGTCAGTAACCTTTAAATCTATATTTTGTCCATATTGTTGGGTGCCTGCATTTCCAGGAGCAATATAAAGCTGGTTTAATTTAGGACTTTTCGACAATTTGTATGCAAAGGCAGATTCTCTTCCGCCCGAACCGATAATTAGGATGTTCATGCCAACAAATATACCGATGAAAATCAATAATTAGTAAAAATTAAGAGTTTGTCTTTGATTTTTTGTATTTTCATACATAAAAACTGCTTATGATAAGCTTAAAGCCAATTGTTATCTTCATTCTGCTTTGGTTGCCCATTTCCCTTTTGGGGCAAGATGTACAAGGCTTTTTGTCCAAAATCAACGATTATCATGATGATAAGCCCATTGAGAAGCTGCATGTGCACACGGATAAATATGCATACACCGCGGGAGAAACCATCTGGTTTAAGATCTACAATGTTGTTGGAATAAAAAACCTAATGTCCAATTGGAGCAGTATCGCTTATGTAGACCTTATCAATCCAGCCGGAGAAAAGCTGCTGAATATTAAAGTGCCCTTGGCTATGGGGCTTGGGATTGGAGACATTGGCCTAGTAGATACCCTAGTGGAAGGTACCTATCGCTTACGAGCCTATACCAATTGGATGCAAAACGATAGTGCTATTTACTTTTATGATCAAACCTTCAAGATTAGCAATGGACGCTCTGACAATGTGATAAGCTCAGCTAGGGTGGACCCAAATGCTTATGTAGTAAAACTACAAGGGCAGCAAAAAGAACCCTTAAAGAAGTTGTCCGTTCGCTATCGCATGGAGAAAGACGGACGAGTAGTCAAGACTGGTCGGCTCACTACGGATGATGCAGGGGAGTTGAAAATCCCTTACGAAGCCCGCATAATGGGCGCTAAGCTGTTGATTAATTTTGAGACGGAAGCCCAAACTGTAGTCAAGAAGATCTTTAAAATACCCATCACATCAGCGCCTAAAAATAGTGTTCAATTTTTTCCAGAAGGGGGCGTACTATTGGCTGGTGGCATAAACGGGCTTGCTGTTAAAAGCTTGCGAGAAGATGGGAAAGGCATACAATCGAAAAGCTATATTATAAATGCGTCAATGGATACCCTTGCGATTGTGGAGACCAACTTCCTAGGGATGAGTGCCGCGCTAGTCTACCTGGATAATGTAGAAAAGCTACATGCATATACAGTTTTTGAGGATGGAACAAGCATTAAGTCCGAGCTCCCCGAGGTGCTGAGTTCAGGCTATTCATTGGTTGTAAACAATTCCAATAGTAGCAAGCTTTATGCACAGGTAAATGTAAGTACAGATCTGCAAGATGCGGATGATATCTATTTCTTAGTGCAATCAATGGGGCATAGCTATTATATCTCGAAGCAAAAGGCCAATAAGCGGGAGCTTACATTTATGATGGATAAGGCGCAACTGCCTTCAGGGATTTTGACGGTTAGCATTCTAGATGCCAAGTTTACACCACTCCTAGAACGGCCTGTTTTTAATTACCAAGCGGCCGCAACTGACTTGTATTTAGACCTAAGTACAGATGCCTCCAGCTATACCAAGCGCGCCAAAGTTAATGTTAGCTTACAGGCTGGATCGGACAGCGATATATCTCAGCATGCTGCCTTTTCTGCAGCTGTATTGGATTTAGGGCGGATTAAAGATAGCCTAGCCCTTATGCCCAATATCTACAGCAACCTCTTCTTTAATGCTGATCTCAAGGGCTATATCGAGCAGCCCGGCTATTACTTTGATAAGGGGATTAAGTACAAAGATATTGAGTACTTATTGCTGACACAAGGCTGGCGTCGGATTGATCTGAGTAGTAGCTTGGATACAGGAACTGTTGCGTTCGAAGTAGAGAAGGGCATTGTTATCAAAGGGCAGGCGCGGAAGCTGGGACGAAAAGCCCCAGTGCCTGATGGAAAGATTGGTTTGTATTCTATGCTTAATCTTATGGATCAGCTTGATACCAGTACTAATGCGGCTGGAGAATTTGTTTTTGATAAACTTTTTTTTCCGGACAGCGTAAAGTTTCTAGTGACAGCTAAGGATAGTAAGGGTAAAAACAATATAGATATAATTATTCCGCCACAGGAATTAGCTCAGGTAGGCCTCAATAAAAATGAGGCGGAGGAGCTGTTTCATGTGAATCAACTTATGGCAGCTGAACTTAAAGATGCACAGCAATATTTCGCAGCACTTGAGGCGCAAGGCTTGAAGGAGAAGGTTATTGCGATAGAGTCAATAAAGGTTACGGCCCGTAGCCCCCGGAAGAAGGCGGCTGAAAATTCTTCAAATCTAAATGGCTCAGGCAATGCAGATCAGATTATTACAGCAGAGGATTTAGCGACCTGTACAACGCTGGATATGTGTCTTAATGGAAGGATTATGGGGGTTATCTTTAGGGGAGGTGTTCCGTATTCGACTAGAGGAGGGGGACCGATGCAAGTTATTTTGGACGGGATGTATATTGAAGCCGACCAGATGTCTTCCCTAAATCCCAATGATATAGCGAGTGTGGAAGTCTTGCGTAATATTAATTATACGGCAATTTATGGTATGCATGGTGGCAATGGCTTGATTATTATAACCTCCAAAACTGGTATAGAGATCTCGCGCAATTATACACCCAAAGGAATTCTGAGTATACAACCTCAGGGCTTACATATAAATAAAATATTTTATAAGCCCGTATATGAGCTGGATTCCACAAATCAGCTTCAGCATGATTTACGGAGTACAATAGCCTGGGAGCCAAATATCTTAACTGATAAAACCGGTAGCGCGAATTTTGATTTTTATACAGCAGATCGTCCAGGTCTATATCTGATTATTGTAGAAGGTCTTAATTTTGAAGGCAAGCTAGTCCGAAAAACCAGAACCATAGAGGTGAAATAAATTATCCCTGCTAGCTACCTTATCCAAAAAGTAGCTAGCAGGGATATAAAATCTTAATCCCTTAACTTTTCTACACGAGAAGGTGTTTGCTCCGCCTTTACAATGCCCATCATGCCCTGCGCAATTGCTTCAATACTTGATTTAATATTTTCAATATTTAGGGTAGAAACATCATCATGTACAGTATGGTAGTACTCATCTTTGTCGATCTGCGAGGTAGAGAAGGTATGAGCAGGCACACCTAAGGCCGCAAGTACTGCGTTATCACTTCTGTAGAATAGGTTTTGTTGCGGGTATGGATCCGGATGAAAGGTAAAAGAGCTGTCTTTGACGCGATCCTGCATCAACTGACCGAGGTTCGAATTATTATAGCCCGTAACATAAAGCGAATTAGGGCCAAACTTGGAATCCTTGCCAATCATCTCAATGTTAATCATAGCCACCACCTTGTCAGCGTCAATATTGTTTGAGAAGTACTTGGAGCCAAACATGCCAATTTCCTCTGCCGTAAATGCTACAAAGATAAGCGTGCGTTCATTTTGGTCACGTGCTTGAAAGTGCTTGGCTAAGCAGATCATCGCCGTAGTACCCGAAGCATCGTCATCCGCTCCATTTGCAATAGAATCCTGATCAACAGCGTCGATTATGCCTAAATGATCATAGTGAGCGGAGATAACAACAAACTCATCTGCTCTAGACTTGCCCGGGATAATTGCCGCCACATTAAAGAGTGGAAAGTCTTCACGAAGGGTTGATGACTTAATATCCAAAGATGATACATCTGCCGGTTTCAGCATAAAGACCTTACTAATCGTATTCGTTACATCCTTTTCCTGCTTAGTTTCCATACTTTCTCTAGAAAGTATTTTCTTAAATCGACTGAGCATGGAAGCAAAGGATGGATCTACCCAGATAAGGGCATTGTTAGGGTTGTTGCGTGTAATCTCGCGAAAACGTTGCGAAAAATCCTCACCCTTTTTAATCTCTAAGGTTTCCACAGCTGTTTTTTCTGTCCAATGCAGCTGTGCCGCAGAACTCAAGATAACAAAGTCATTTGGGTCTAAGGCCTTATTATTGATGGATGCACTTTGCCCAGCATTCGACACCCGGGTTAAGTGAAAGGTTTGGCGAAAATTATCCTCTTGATAAGGTTTGAGGCCCGCATCTCTGAATTCTGCTGCAATAAAATCTGCGGCTTTCTCGATATCCTTGCTCAAGCTAGCTCTGCCTTTCATTTCATCGGCTGCCAAGGTCTCCAAGATGCGTTTGATTTCAGCATCCTCAGCCACCTGGGCCTTTGCGGTTTCAAGGCCAGCTGCTAAGCAGAGGCTTCCAAATGTAAGTATTGATAGAAATAAATGTCTCATATATAATAGGCGCTGTGAAATTGTTAATTCAAAATCAGTATTTAGTTGAAATGAGCTACAAGTTACGAAAAATAGTATATTTGAGGTTAGAATATGGAAATATAGGCGTTACTGCCAGAAAAATAATTAATTATATGATGAAAGAAGTTACAGTTCAGGAATTGAAAGCAATGATCGATGGAAATAAAGACTTTCAATTAATTGATGTTCGGGAATCCTTTGAGTATGAAGTGTCTAATCTAGCTGGGTTAAGTATCCCATTGGCTGGGATATTGATTGAAGCCGACAAAGTGTCCAAGGACAAGCCCGTGATTATACAATGCCGTTCAGGCAAGCGCAGTGCGCAGGCTGTGATGCTATTGGAGCAGCAAGGCTATGACAATTTAGCGAATCTTAAAGGTGGTATATTAGCATGGAAGGCTGAGATTGACCCTTCTATTGATGTGTACTAAGATTTATCTTACTAGCTTTGTAGGATGAGAAATTTGGTGCAACAGACTAGACAGGCTTTTTATTTTAGTTTGGGGTTTTATATGTTAGCAGTTGTATGTAAGCTGATGTATTTTTGGTTTGCTGATGTATTGGTAAGTATTGCCTTATTCTTATCTCTGATTTGGATCCTGTTGGTTTTGCGGGAGCTAATGCAGTCTACCCGCATTAGCAATTTGCAACGAATGTTCTGGCTGCTGTTTATTATCTTTGGCAATGTGCTAGCAGGAGCAGTTTATTTCTTTTATATGCGGGAGAAAGTAATTGGAAAAATAGAAAACAAGAAATAGCAGATGACGAAATATTTTATTTTAAACTTATTGTTAACCTTTGCTATAGCCTTCCTAGTCTATAGTGGCTTTCTCGCTTTTCAAGCGGGCAATCAATTGATTGTCTTTTTAGCAATCGCTATCCTAATTGTGCTTATCTACCTAAAGATGGCACTCTTAAAGATTGTCAAGAAGGAAGCAAAGGCAAAAAGTTCAGCGGCAGCGCCGCGCATGAAAACAAAAAAAGGAGCTAAGTAGCTCCTTTTTTTTATTTATACACCTGATTATTTTACAAAAGGTGGTTTTTTAATAACAGCTTTTACCGCTTGGTTGCGTATTGAAATAAAGATTTCAGTACCTTCTTTTGTAAAGGCATTATCCACGTAGCCTAGGCCCACAGACTTCTTTAAGGTTGGAGACTGTGTTCCCGAAGTTACACGACCAATCTTATTGCCCTCAGCATCCACAATCTCATAATCATGACGAGGAATACCTCTGTCAATCATTTCAAAGCCCACAAGCTTTTGAGCTACCCCATTTTCTTTTTCAGCTTTTAGATTTTCAGCGTTTACAAAATCCTTCGTGAATTTCGTAACCCAGCCCAATCCAGCCGAAAATGGAGAAGTATTGTCATCAATATCATTGCCATACAAGCAGAATCCCATCTCTAAGCGTAAGGTGTCTCTGGCTGCTAAGCCAATAGGTTTAATGCCATATGCAGCTCCAGCTTCAAAGATAGCATCCCATACTTTTTTAGCATCTTCATTGGCCACATAGATTTCAAATCCACCCGCGCCAGTATATCCCGTAGCGGAGATCAATACATTCTCAACACCAGCAAAAGTGCCTTTCTGGAAGGTATAATACTCCATATGTGCCAATTCAATGTCGGTCAACGATTGAAGAGCATCCGCAGACTTAGGACCTTGCACTGCAAACAATGACGTTTGGTCAGAGATATCCTTCATATCTACTCCAAAAGTATTGTACTTGCTAATCCAGTTCCAGTCTTTTTCTATGTTAGAAGCATTCACTACAAGGAAATAAGTAGTTGCGTCGATTTTATAGATAAGGAAGTCATCTACGATACCACCGTTTTCATTAGGTATATAGGCATATTGCACTTTCCCGTCATATAGCTTAGAAGCATCATTAGAGGAAATTTTTTGGATAAGATCTAGGGCTTTTTCACCTTTCAGGATGAATTCACCCATATGGCTTACATCGAAAACGCCAACACCCTGACGAACAGTTTCGTGTTCATCGTTGATTCCAGAATACTGAACAGGCATGTTGAAGCCAGCAAAAGGTACCATCTTCGCACCAAGAGAAATATGGTGCTCGGTAAGTGCAGTGTTTTTATTCATGACAATTTTATAATTCGTTTTTTTTTCAAAAATAGCTAAAAAAAGACCATTTCAAACCTTTCTTATTACGATAATTTTAAAAGAGAGCCGCTTTTATATAGCGATGCTCAGCTTGTAAATTTTAGTTAGCGCAGCCCCCTGGTCATTATCCTCACAAAGTAGAAAACTTATTTCTTGAGCTTTCGATTGGTAATGACAGATACCTTCAAACTTATGCTGATCACTTATCTGCTTGGTCCATAGGACAGTTCTGCTAATTGGATCCATGCAGCCGATCATAGAGCCTTTTACTTCCCCATCCAGATAGGTAGAGGCTACATCCTCCGCTGCCGCAATAAAATAAATCAGACCCTGATAAAGTATGGCATCTGTAAAGCCTGCTGCCACCCCATTAATAGGAGGTAGTCGGATTGCGTTATAGGTCATAGCGGACTCTTTATCTTCCCCCAGAATAAAGAAGCCATTTTGCATTTTAGGTCCATTTCCTCTATTGAAAAGCCACCAGGCATCCTGGTGATAAAGTGCTCCCTCAATATTAAAGTCCTCCTGAGCAATGTTAAATTTATCCTGTAGGCTCTGGTAGCGCTGACTTAATTTGCTATGCTTAATTTCTTGGGTCTGAAGGTTGAGCGCTACGAGATCTGTACGATGTGCAGTAGAGCCAGAGCCAAAGATGTAGAGGCTATCTCCATAAAGGCTGATGGCCTCAAAGTCAGGCTTGTCCTTCTTGGGGATATTCTCATTGACGGTGGCATTAATCAGGAGAGTCCTATGCAGTTGCTCGGCATAGATGCAGTAGGAGTAGAGGTAGTTGCTATCATCTGCGATAATGTGCAGTCTATCATCCTGATAGATCAGGCCCGAGGCGGCACCAATCCCTTTAATGGTCCATAAAACTTCAAGTACAAAGCCTGTCATAAACTAATATTTAATAAGGTAAGACTGCGCTGAAACTCGGCCTGTAGGGGCGCAGCAATAAGCAGTTGCTCTTGCGTGCGCGGATGTATAAAGGCGAGCTCCTTGGCATGTAGCATCATGCTGTCCATTTGAAACGTATCTTTCCACAATTTATTTTGCTTGTTACAGCCATGCGGCCTATCTGCGATAATGGGATGAAATATATGGGCTAGGTGGCGACGTATTTGGTGCATACGACCCGTTTCGGGCCGTGCTTCTACGAGACTATACCTGGAGGTTGGATGATTTCCAGAGGGGATAGGCAGCTCCGCGCGATGGAGCGTTTTGATATGCGTAAATGCCTCTTGGATGGTGCCATTCTCCTTCTTTAGGGGGTAGTCAATGCTGATTTCATCATCCGTATACCCACGCACGATCGCGAGGTAAGTTTTGTCCATCTTCCGCGCAGCAAATAAGCTTTGCGCCAGCGAATCCATATCTTTTGTCAAAGAAAAAAGTAATACACCTGCCGTCTTCCGGTCCAGTCTATGCGCTGGGTATACCACCTGTTGGAGCTGATCACGGAGCAATTGCAGGGCATACTCATCCGTATCCGCAGCGATGGAGGAACGGTGTACTAACAAGCCATGCGGCTTGTTGATGGCGATCAATTCTTGATCTTGATAGAGTATTTCCAGCATTACGACCCTTTAATAATAGCGACAATTTCTTTTGCTTTTGCATCGATTTTAGGGCTAAGCCATAGTTGCTTAAAGGCACCCGCACCAATAATAGTTTCCTTATGATCCCAGCGAATCTTCGTAAGTGAAAACAGGTAGTAGTTGTCCACCTGCACGTGGTTTTGTAGGAATTGATCCACCAATGTGCCCGCAAAAAGCTGAATGCCCATATCTACAATAGCCTTGCCGTCTTTGCCAGACTCTTGTTTTAAAAGTGCCAAGGCTTTTTCCTTAACCTTTTTTTCATGCTGTTCTGGCGTAGGGTTGGTCATAACAGCGCTCAGCATAATCACAATCAACGTCAATGCAAATATTCTAGTCTTACTCATACGAACAAAAATACTGCTTAGTTATTAGATACCAACTATATTAGGGGAATGAAGCTTAAAATAAGCTAAGGGTCCATTTGCCAACAACCCATAGCAGGTAAAGCATCAGTACACAACACAAGAGCAGGACAATTAGGATTCCAAACAAGAGCTTGGTTGCAGATCCTTGATGCTTGCCTTCGTAATAATGCTCTTCTAAGAGTTTGATATTCTTTTGGTTGGCTTTGTTGAAGAAGTCGTGGACATTGCCAAAGATAGGGACGGCCCCTACAGCGGCATCTACGAGACTATTAATAAGCATCTTGGCGGCAGCCTTAGAGCTGACCCCATTTTTATACATAATCAGCACTAAAAGTACAGAGGTGATAAAGGTGATGCCCTGTCCCGCAAAGGGGATAAAATTCAGAATTGGGTCAAGTCCAAAGCTGAACTTCCCAATTCTGAATTTACTATCTAACAACACGGATAGCGTACGCACCCAGTGAAAATCACGCTGAATTTTATCGCGGTCAAGTACCCGTGTTCTTTTCATTTGACTTAATATAATTCAAATATACCGTCGATATTGCATACCAACTTAATTGGGCGGATACTGATATCCAAGTCTTGTTGCATAGCATCTCCACTTGCCATCTCAGCCTTCATGCTGTACATTCTCGGCATTACGTCATTCCATCCGAAAGAGCTATTATCATTGATTCCGATAACCTTTCCGATCTTGTCACCAGTGGCTGCTGCAATAATTTCCGCATTAGCACGGGCATCATGCACAGCCGCAGTTTTCAATTCCTTCTCAATCTGACGTTTTTGGGAGTGATCGTAACCGTTGATGGAAGTGCTTTCAAGGCCTTTAGCATCTACCTTGTCCAGCATGCTGTTGATACCATTTAAGTTTGATATTTTCACTCTAAACTGCTTAGCCTGCAACAACTCCGTATTTTTTTTCTTCGTGTTGTTGTCATAATTGTAGCTATAAATATTTTGGATGGTGAAATCTTCTTTCTTAACACCGATAGCCATAGCTGCTTCAAAAAGCTGTCTTTCTAAAACCTCAATTGTCATTTTCTTTTTGCTATTGCCATCCAAGAAATATTCCTTAAGCGAAATGTTTAAATAGATGATATCTGGAGTTACCTCACGTTCAGCATAGCCCCTAGTAGAGACTTTTCTGCTGTTTTCGTAGTTTGTGTTTTGGGCATTTGCCATAGTCATGGTAAAGATTGCGGTAAATAGGATAAGTAACTTTTTCATATATTCATGTAATTATGCGTGTCATGGTGCAAAAACTCGACCATTTTGTTAGTATGACATAATTTCAGAATCATCGTTTAATTTTTTTTAAAATAAATATAGACATTGAAAAATAATTTATACCTTTAGAATATTACAAAAACAATATAATTCAAAATGCAAGAAGGTGTAGTAAAATTCTTTAATGAGACCAAAGGTTTCGGTTTCATCATTCCTAACTCAGGCGAGAGTGAAATTTTTGTTCACGTTTCAGGATTAATTGACAAAGTTCGTGAAAATGACCATGTTTCATACGAAGTAGAACAAGGACGTAAAGGCCTTAACGCGGTAAATGTAAAACTTATCTAAGCTTAATAGATTTAATAATATATTTATTGTGAAAAGCCAGACATGTACAACATGCCTGGCTTTTTTAATGCGCTAAATAAAATATTATTTGTTTGAAAATGGATTGTTATCAGACATTGGTGGGAAATTATTAAAGTGATTTCCATCAATACCATCATTTTTTGGATCTGCGCCATATTGATTTTGACCACGGTCACCTTCCGACACCAGTAGGTAAAGTAAGTAAATACCACCCACACAAGGCACAAAAGCCGCCAAAATAAACCAGCCTGACTTGTTGATATCGTGTAACCTGCGAACAGTAACGGCAATCGATGGCACAAGTACAGCTAAGCTGTAAATCGAAGATAGTGCGCCTGGGCCATAACCATAATCATTTGAATCCATTGTTAAGCCGAGCATGCGATCGATCAGGCTAAGCACCATGCTAATGCCGATATTGATCAAGACGAACATCCAATACTCCTTACGGCGCGCCCTGCCATTAATGTTTGCGTAATTATCTCTTACGACTTTAAGGAACCATTCCATACCTGTTGTTTTTATTGGTTAACTAATTTGTTAAGGTAAAATTTCAACCTAAATGTAGTTAAAATAACAATTAGGTTACGATTCTGTTTGCGTAAAAACCTCATTTTTTTTTACACAAATATGAGAAGGCGCCGCTTAGTCCGCCTACGTCTTATCAGGAATGGCTATTGGAATATCTCCTCCAGAACATACAAGGCATGTATGGTCCCGAAGTTTTCAGTATGCAGCTTGTAAAACTCCAAGAGCTTCTCTAGCAAAAACTTACGGTCTTCCTTGCCAATCTTAAGCTCAGCCGCCTGCGTATAGGTGGATTGCAAAAGAAGATAAAGAAGTTGCGTGTGTGGGGGTTGTAGCACATGACTGTGGGCGGGCAGATTCTTAAGGAATACCCCCTCGAGCATATCAAAGTAGGGCATAGGGCTTCCTGCAGACTGCAAGGGCAGAAAGCCGAGGAAGCGACTTAACTTAATTAAGAAGATCAGATGGAAGTTGGCAAGATTGCTTTCGGTCTCATCGAGCCATGCTATAGACTGCTGCACAAATTGAAATAAAAAAGGGTCAGGAGATTGTTTTTTCAATGCCTTGTACAAAACCTCATTGAGAAATAAGGCCATGGAGCTCTTAATAATATCCAAGGGAATATGTTTAAGCACGGGGACTTGCTGCGCCTCTTTTATGCGTTGGAGACCATTTGTGTCTTTGTGATAAACGACCATTTCCAAGGGGTGAAGGGGTTGGAAAAGACTAGCATGTATCTTGGCCTTTGGCTTTTTTGCGCCATTGATCAGGTATGCCTGCATTCCCAACAGCTCTGTGTACACATGAGCCACAATGCTGCTTTCCGCATAGCTGGTTGTCTTGAGGGCAATACCTTTGGTCTTATGGAGCATCTTCAGTAATTAAGCTAGTTTTTACAAAGGTACAAAGGAGAAGCTAATAATCGGAAGTCGGTTTTACATCCGAAAATTTTACTTGCGGCAGCTTATTTAGGCCTTTATATAGGCGCTAGGAGCAGCTGGACTGTAGGTTTTTGGGAGAATAAACAGGCAGAATGAAGGGAAAGCAGGCTTATTTGCCTCTTTTTTTAAAAATTCTATTTTCCTTCTTGTATTTAAGAAAAGAAATATGGATATTTGCAAACTCTTTGTGAAAAGAGTAAAAATAGATCAGACAACATTAAAAATCAAATATCATGTCAAGAATTTGTGATTTAACAGGCAAGGCGGCATTAACGGGAAATAAAGTATCGCACTCAAACGCTAAGACAAAGCGTAAGTTCTACCCGAATTTACAAACTAAACGTTTTTTTATTCCAGAGGAAGATCGTTGGATTACTTTGAAGGTTTCTACCTCAGCAATCAAAACAATCAACAAAAACGGTATTACAGCAGTAATTAATAAATTTATCCAAAAAGGATCTATTTAATCATTACCGCCTGTTATTTATAATATTCATGAAATCTAATCCCTTTGGGATTAAAATAAAGTAAAACCATGGCTAAAAAAGGAAATAGAGTACAAGTAATTTTAGAGTGTACTGAGCACAAAGTAAGTGGTCTTCCGGGCATGTCTCGTTATATCACTACAAAAAACAAAAAGAACACAACTGAACGCTTAGAGATGAAGAAATTCAATCCAGTGTTGAGAAAAGTGACTGTTCATAAAGAAATTAAATAATTAACTTCCGAGCTTTCAAGCTCTTTAAAATTACAAAACAATGGCAAAGAAATCAGTTGCATCGTTGCAAAAAGGGGGTGGTAAAGAGTTTACAAAAGTTGTAATTTCTGCCAGATCTGTAAAAACTGGTGCTTATACTTTCAGAGAGAGTATGGTTCACAATGATAAAGTGAAAGAAGTAGTAGCAGCAGCTTCCAAATAAGCAGCGTAGGAAATATTCCTTTTTTTAAAGTTTTTCTTTAAAAATTAAAGAAGCCGTTTTGGTACAATGCCGAAAGGGCTTTTTTAGTATAGTTGATTATTGGGCATGTCCTTTGTGTAGTATATACCTACAGCAGGAGCCGCCACAAGAAAGGTTGCGGTAAATACATGTCTGTTATCGTTATCTACCTAGATAGTTTGTCTGCTACGTATAGCAATTCTGTTGTATATAAACGTAAAATTATCTAAGTTTGACTAGGTATATTTTAACATAAATCCATTTTACACGATTAGTATGGGATTATTCGATTTTTTTAAGAAGAAGCAGGAAACACCAGAAGCGCAAGAAGCACTAGACAAGGGCCTCGAGAAGACCAAAGAAGGTTTTTTTGCGAAGATTACAAAGGCTGTTGTCGGTAAATCTACCATAGACGATGAGGTCTTGGACAATTTAGAGGAACTGTTGGTCATGTCCGATGTCGGGGTGACGACTACTTTAAAGATTGTTGATCGTATACAGAAGCGTGTAGCTAAGGATAAATATGTTGGAGCAGAAGACCTACACCTCTTGCTCAAAGAAGAGATTCAAGACCTATTAGCTGAAAACAACAGCAATGATTTTGAGCATTTCGAGTACGGCAGCCAGAAGCCCTATGTTATTATGGTTGTAGGCGTCAATGGAGTCGGCAAGACGACCACCATCGGCAAGCTAGCTCATCAACTAAAAGAGGCCGGCAATAAGGTTGTCCTTGGCGCGGCCGATACATTTAGAGCAGCAGCAGTAGAGCAGATTTCGCTATGGGCAGAGCGCGTAGGCGTTCGAGTAGTAGCTCAACCAATGGGCTCAGACCCAGCCTCTGTAGCCTACGATACTATAAAATCAGCAGTGGCCAATGGCGATGACGTTGCAATTATTGATACTGCAGGAAGACTGCACAATAAAGTCGGTCTGATGAATGAATTGACCAAGATTAAGAATGTTATGCAAAAGGTTGTCCCGGATGCACCACATGAAATCTTATTGGTCCTCGATGCCTCAACTGGTCAAAATGCCATCGAGCAGGCAATACAATTTACCCAAGCTACAGATGTTAATGCACTCGCCTTAACAAAACTGGATGGAACAGCCAAAGGAGGTGTCGTTATCGGTATCTCGGATCAGTTCAAGATTCCAGTTAAGTATATAGGTGTGGGCGAGAAAATTGGTGATTTACAGTTGTTCAACAAAAAGGACTTTGTGGATAGCTTGTTTAAATCATAAGGAAGATAAATGAGAACAAAAAAAACAACGGCGACCTCTGTGTTGAGTAAGCCACGTGTGAATGTCGTAACCTTAGGATGTTCAAAAAATATACACGATAGCGAAGTGTTGATGGGTCAGTTAAAGGGCAACCAGATAGAGGTTGTGCATGAGTCCAACAACATCCAAGCAAATGATATCGTGGTAATCAATACCTGTGGCTTTATTGACAATGCTAAGCAGGAGTCAATAGATACCATCTTACAGTTTTCAGAATTAAAAGATCAAGGTAAGATAAATAAGGTTATTGTTACAGGCTGTTTGTCCGAGCGCTATAAGCCGGAGCTGACCGCAGAGATCCCAAATGTAGATGCGTATTTCGGTACCAACGACTTGCCAAATCTACTTTCCTCCATAGGAGCAGACTACAAGCATGAGTTGCTGGGAGAGCGTCTATTGACTACCCCATCACATTTTTCGTACTTTAAGATCGCAGAAGGCTGTAATCGTCCATGCTCTTTTTGTGCGATCCCATTGATGCGCGGTAAGCATGTTTCAAAGTCCATCGATGACTTGGTAAAAGAAGCAAAATTTTTAGCCTCCAATGGCACCAAAGAACTTATACTTATTGCCCAAGATCTGACCTATTATGGCTTAGATATTTATGGCAAGCGAAATCTATCCGATCTATTGCGTCACCTATCCGACGTGAATGGCATTGAATGGATTCGTTTACAATATGCATATCCATCTGGATTCCCAATGGACATCTTGGATGCCATGAACGAGCGTTCCAATATTTGTAATTACTTAGACATGCCATTGCAGCATATCAGTGATAATATGTTGAAGTCCATGCGTCGTGGTACCAGCAAGCAGAAGCAGATCGACTTGGTAAATAAAATCAGAGATAAAGTGCCAGATATCGCTTTGCGTACGACATTGATCTGTGGATATCCAGGTGAGACAGAGCAGGATTTTCAAGAGATGTTAGAATGGGTAGAAGAGACCCGTTTTGATAGATTAGGCTGCTTTACCTACTCCCACGAAGAGAAGACACATGCCTATGACTTAGTAGACGATGTGCCCGCAGAAGTTAAGGAGCAACGTGTAGAAGCGATAATGGAAGTTCAGCAAGGGATATCCTACGAAATCAATCAGACAAAGGTTGGCAAGACCTTTAAGGTAATGGTAGATCGCGTCGATGGCGATCACTTTATCGGAAGAACAGCCTATGACTCTCCAGAAGTAGACAATGAGGTCATCCTTGATGCAAAATCGAGTTATGCACGCATTGGAGACTTTGTAGAGGTTAAAGTTGACCGCGCAGAAGACTTTGACTTGTACGGTACTATCGTAAAATAGCTATCCGTATTTGTCAAAACAATGATATAATTTCTGGCATCTACCGCTCGTTTTCCTAAAAATACGTAAATTGTCTTTTGAATAGGTTCAGTACCTGTTTTAAGCAATTACAGAAGAGGTAGATGAATCCATTTCAGATTAAAACAATCAATAGCAGGAGCTAGCTGATTGTTTTAATCCACCAGAAAGCATCTGACCATTGGAAATAGAAATGCAGATGAAAGCAATATATATTGATTACAGCGATACCGGTAGTTTCTCAAAAACCTTGTTGGCCTATCTGGCCAATGAAGATGCACTCAGCCCTTTTTATGGACAACGACCTGACTTAGCAGGCTTTAAAGCACAGCTAGTGCAGAAGCAAGGCTTTGCCCATCGGAAGCTATTACAGGAGCAGTTGGGGCAACAATATGCAGAATTATTGGCTAGTGCACCTGAAGTGGCAAAGAATATTGCCCTCTTAGGAGAAGCCAATACCTATACCGTAACAACCGGACATCAGCTCAATATCTTTACAGGCCCGCTTTACTTTATCTTCAAAATAGTATCGGCCATTCGGCTCGCCAAAGACCTAAAGGCCGCCTATCCTGAACAGAACTTTATACCCGTGTATTGGATGGCCACCGAGGATCATGACTTTGATGAAATCAACCATACCCGAGTTTTTGGCAAGAAGATTTCTTGGGATACCGAGAAGGTATCGGGGACCGGAAGGATGTCCACCAAGGATATACAAGAGGCTGTACGGCAATATTGTAATACCTTTGGTCTTTCCAGCAATGCAGAAGCGCTAACCCGAATAGTTGAAGAAGCCTACCTAAAGCACGATAACTTAGCCGATGCTACACGCAGCATGGCCAACGCCCTTTTTAAGGACTATGGATTGCTCATTGTAGATGCCGATACAAAGGCATTTAAGCAAGTCTTTGCGCCTATTATTGAGGCGGATATCCTAGGTGAGATCAGCTACAAAGCCATAGAAGAAAGCTCGGCAGCATTGACTGAACTAGGCTATAAGCCGCAAGTGCAGGCGAGAGAGATAAACTTCTTTTACCTGACCGACAGCTTTAGGGAGCGGATTGTCCGCAATGCAGATGGTCGCTTTGAAGTGCTGCATCAGAACATCTACTTCACTGCCTCCGAGCTTAAGCAAGAGATCGCTGCCTATCCGGAGCGCTTTAGTCCCAATGTAGTGATGCGTCCAGTCTACCAAGAAGTTATCCTACCCAATCTAGCCTATATAGGAGGCGGGGCTGAGATTGTCTATTGGTTGCAATTAAAAGCCTCTTTTGATGCCTTAGGAGTGACATTCCCCATCTTGGTACCGCGAAATTCAGCAATGATTACCGATGACAGTGTTGCGGGAAAGATATATAGATTAGATCTCACCTTTAAGAGCGTCTTTAAGAGCCCTGAGGTCCTGAAAAATGAATATGTCCGGCGTCAGACCAAGCACAAGCTTACCCTACGGGACGAGTGGATGGAGCTCAATGCCATCTTTGAAAAAATCAAACTTCGGGCACATAAGATAGACCCAAGCCTTGGTCCAAGCACGGATGCCGTAAAGGCTCGTCTAAAAAAGGCAGTAAACAATCTGGAGAAGAAACTACTGAAGGCCGAGAAGCGCAATCATGAAGAAGCCCTGATTCAGATAGATCGCCTAAAGGAAATCCTCTTTCCCAATGGCGGGCTGCAGGAGCGTACGGAAAATTTCGCGCCCCTTTACCTAAAATATGGCGCTACGCTAATAGAAGAGCTGGAGAAGAATTTCGACCCGCTTGATTTTAAATTCACGATCCTTTATTAAGCTAGGACTATGGAGCTGGAAGAAAGTAATTTTTATCGTTATTATACCGAAAAGGGTGGTTTAAAGGCTGCGGACTTTATAGCCTTGGCACCCTATTTCTCGTTTAAGACCGTGACACATGGTAGCTTCTTGTTACGGGCCGGGGAGCTAAGCCATTATTCCTTCTTTGTAGAGTCAGGGCTATTGCAGTCCTTCTCCTTGGATAAAAAAGGGGGCGAGCATATCCTTCAATTTGCACCTGAAAACTGGATTGTATCCGATCGCGCCAGTCAATACTTTAACAAGCCTTCGGACTTCTACATTAAAGCCATAGAGCATTCCGTAGTGGTGTATATACACGCCGAGTTTATGGAACGAGCTTCGGCAATTAGCAGCGAATTTTCCTGCTTTGTAGAAAACTCTTTGCAGCGAAATATTTATATGCAGCATCAGCGTATCAACTCCCTCTTGGCGATGTCAGCCAAAGAGCGATACCTGCTATTTATGGAGCTGTATCCTGGGCTGCTGATGCGTGTTCCGCAATGGATGATAGCTTCTTATTTAGGCATTACGCCCGAAAGCCTCAGTCGTGTACGACGGGAGTTATTGACCGAGCGGTAGCCAATTTTTGAGCGCTGCTGTCCGCCTTTTTCCTCAATTGGCCGGTAATAGCTTTTTTTTCTTAGGAATAAGCGGTTTTTTCTTATTTCATTTTTATCTTTTGACAGTAATTGTATCTTTATATCTGTACGCATAAAGAATATGAAGATATTACTAGTCATGAGAATAGCTTGCCTATTCTTTCTCTGTTGTTTTTCTATCTATGTGCCCGAGGCTTTGGCACAGCGTAAGCTATGGGGTCAGGTCATGGATAAGGAAACAAATAAACCAATTTCACGAGCCACTGTAAAGGTAGTAGGAACAAATATGGGTACCTCCTGTGACGTGCATGGACAGTTTGAAATACCTTTAAAAGCAGACAGCTCCATACAAATAATTGTTTCAGCACTGGGTTATTCCGACTTTCGCAACAGCTATATTCCGACGTCCGAAAAGATAAAGGTACTGATGGAGCCTAGCAATACCCTTATAGATGCCATATCGGTGTCCAGCAAGAAGAAGTACAACAATAAAAATCCAGCAGTAGAGCTGATAGATGAGGTCATAAAGCATAAGCGCATAAATCGGATGGAGAAGCTTCCCAAGCATAGCTTCGAGCAGTATGACAAGCTGCGCTTCAGCCTAGTAGATCCACCCTCAGCAGCCCAAAAAGGGCTTGGAAGCATGCGCTTCTTCTTTGAAAACCTAGATACCCTATCATTGCCAGGGAGTAAGTTGTTAACCATCCTGATGAAGGAACAACTCAGCGATGTCTATAGCGGCAGTGAGGTTTCCGGCAGTAAGAAGATTGTGAAGTCTGTCTTGCAGACAGATTATGATGAGCGGTATATTAACAACCACAATATACAGTCCTACCTAACCTACCTCTTTCAAGATGTAGACATCTATTCCGAGAATATATTTTTAATAAACAAGCTATTCTTAAGTCCTATAGCCAACAATGCACCTGTTTTTTACAAATACTATATAGTAGATACCGTCAATACCGATGCGGGAGCGATGGTAGCGCTAAATTTTGAACCCAGAAATAAGGCAGACTTGCTGCTAAGTGGCAAGTTATGGGTAAGTATGGATGGGCGCTATGCAGTAAGCAAGGTCCACTTGAGCGCCAACAAAGAGGCCAACCTAAACTGGGTGAATCGCATGGATATAGACCTCCGCTTTATTGCAAATGAACAGCAACAGATGTACCTGGCCTATAGTGACGTTCAGATTATGTTTGGATCCAGCAAGAAGGAAGCTTTATTTGGGCAAAAGATTACGCAGAATAGTAAGTTTAATTATAACGCTGATTTCCCTGATATACTACTCTCGGGCGCACCCCTAGAGATTTTGGCAAGCGCCAAAGATAGCACGCTCCTGACCAGAGACCGACCGATACCATTGGCAGGTGCCGAGGCCAATGTATATGCCAATGTTAAGGCGCTTAACGCCAACAAAAACTTTAAGACCATAATGGCCGTGGGCTACCTCTTGGCGCAGGGCTTTTACAACCTAGGCCCGGTAGAGTTAGGCCCCTTAGAATACGTCTATTCCCGCAATAATATTGAAGGAAATCGGGTGCGGATAGGCGGTAGAACAACCCAGCTATTGTCCGAGAAGCTATTTATAGAAGGCTACCTCGCCTATGGTATGGACGATCAGCAGTTCAAATACTATGTGCGTCCCACCTTTTCGCTAAATGGAAAATCAGTAGCGACATTTCCAGCGCATTACTTGCAGTTGTCCGTACAGCATGATATATTCGATCCAGGGCGCAACCTAGGCTTCCGCAAAGGAGATAGCTTTTTTCAATCCCTGAGAAGCAATAAGCCTACAAAATGGATGGATACCTATGCCTATCAGGCAAGTCATCTTCTGGAATTTGGGAATCACCTTAGTATACAGTCTGGCTTTACCCATCACCGGCGAAGAGCAATAGGCGATCTAAATTTTATCTCCTCGGGAGATCCAACGCTTAAACTGCTAGCTATAAATACCAATGAACTGGAGTTTGTGCTGCGTTGGGCACCCAATGAAAAGTTCTACTACCGGAATCTAGTGCGGACCTCTATAAAGGAGAAGTACCCCATCTTTAATTTACAGTACAATCGTGGCTTAAGTGGTTTCTGGGATGGCAATTACAGCTATGATGCCCTTCGCGCAAATGTGACAAAGCGGCTCTTCTTAAGGCAGTTGGGCTATGCCGATATCACACTTTCAGGAGGCAAGATCTGGGGAGCCCTGCCTTATCCATTATTGGAAATACCAGATCAATACAAGGAAGAAGATCGGCATGTAGTTGACTACTCCTTAATGCGTAGTATGGAGTTTGCTGCGGATAAATTTGTTCGCTTCTCCTTTGATCATGCCTTTGACGGCTTTATCTTCAATAAAATCCCATTTATTAAGAAGTTCAAGCTACGCGAATCATGGGGCGTAAAGATGTTTTACGGAGAACTTTCCGACAAGAATAACCCTTATAAGAGTTCTCAAGTTATTCATTTTGATAGTGACAAGGAGGGCAATAAGCTTACGCATGTGCTTGGCGACAAGCCTTATTGGGAGGCAAAGGCAGGCATAGACAATATTTTCCGATTGCTACGGGTAGAGTATATCCGACGCTTGAATTATCTAGACTTGCCCAATGTGGACAAAGATACCTACAGGGTAAGTCTACATCTAAATTTCTAAAAGCAGAACGCTAGTTTATCTTTATATAAGAATTAGCCGTAAAATACGTAACTTAAGCTAATGGGCTAAGCCTGAATAGCATAATTTAAAGTAGATAAGGATGAAAGCATATAAAAACCTATTGCTAAACCTTCAAGGGAAGACCGCGATTGTTACAATGAATAGACCCGACAAGCTCAATGCATTAAATAAAGAGACCCTCGCAGAATTGTCGGAGTGCCTACAGGAGCTAGCTCAGGATTCGGCAGTTCGGGGACTGATAATTACGGGAGCTGGGGAGAAGGCCTTTGTAGCTGGAGCTGATATCGCAGAATTTCAGGCGCATGATGCAGCCGCTGCCAAAGCCTTATCGGCTTGGGGGCATACACATATTATGGACTTTATTCAGGCCTATCCAAAGCCTGTAATAGCGGCAATAAATGGTTTCGCATTAGGCGGAGGCTTAGAGCTGGCTATGGCATGTCATATGCGTATGGCCGTTGAAACTGCGCGTATGGGCTTGCCCGAAGTATCCTTGGGCTTAATCCCAGGCTATGGCGGGACGCAGCGATTAACCGCCTTAGTCGGCTCTGGCAAGGCCATGGAGATGATCCTGACCGCAGACATGATCACTGCCGCGGAAGCGCTGCAATGGGGCTTGGTAAACCATGTCCTAGCCGCAGAAGACTTAATCCCAAGCTGCATGCAGTTGTTAGAAAAGATTTATACGCGATCAGCTACTGCCGTAACAGCAGCCATAAAGGCGATTAATGCCTATGATGCATGGGATGTAGATGGTTATGCGCAAGAGATAAATGCCTTTGGAGAAGCCTTCCAAACAGCAGATTTTAAAGAAGGGGTAGCTGCATTTTTAGCCAAGCGAAAGCCAGATTTTAAGTAGTTGGGGATTACTCAACAACATAAGCCAGCATATAATCTTGGAAGCGTTCATAAAAAACCTGATAAGGGTAGCTTTTATTGTTTTTCTTCAAGAGCAGCGTCACAACACCTTGCGGCTTGTATTGAAAGGGTAAGATGGACATATTGTCTAAGAAAGACACCCCCTTGTTGCCTTGCAGCTTGTAGACAGCCTCCTTTGCGCACCAGCATGCATAGAGCTGGTCTATGTTTTCATTTTGAATAAAGGCAATCTCCTGAGGCTTAAGGAACTTCTCCTTAATGCGTACAATCTTGTCTTTAACGATCTCCAAGTCAATCCCGCAGGCCCCTTTGCTAGACATAATAACCCCAGCATAATCGTAAGAATGTGTTAAGGAAATCTGGTAGGGATAGTCGGGCAGGAAGGGTTTCCCATTTTCATCAGAAGGGCAGTTGATATAATCTTCCGTTTTAAGAAGAAAGCGTAGTAGAACCCGGGTGGCTAGCCAATGTAGCCTCCGCTTGCCCTTGCCAAAGCTTTCGAATTTGGCCTTCTCGCGTTCATCCAGTTGCAGTTTGTTTAATAATTCTTCAACAGTTTCTTCAATCTTCCAAATGGCAAATTTAGTTTCTGTATTAAGTTCTCTTAGATAGACAAGGCCCATAATCAAATATATAAACTAAAAGGCAAAAATTCAAGGGAAAAGCAACAGTTGTTTTTCTAAGCACATCTGTGTAAATTGCAAAGTCAATAGGGTGAGCGCTAGCGCTGCAACAAGCAGGGTAGAGCCCCTAAAAAGAGTGGAATATAGGTTGTTTTTATGATTACAAAAGAAACCATTGAGAAGGTGTTGGATGCTGCTCGTATAGAGGAGGTTGTGGGTGATTTTGTAGACTTGAAAAAGCGGGGTACCTCGCTTATAGGGAACTGCCCTTTTCATAATGAAAAAACTCCTTCCTTTCATGTCTCTGTGGCCAAAGGTATTTACAAGTGCTTTGGCTGTGGGGTAGGAGGAGATTCGTTAAAATTTGTTATGGAGCTGGAGAAGTATTCGTATCCAGAGGCCATACGTTTTTTAGCCGATAAATACAATGTTCCGATAGAGGAGGTGGAGCGATCTCCAGCACAGCTTGCCGCACAAGACAAGCGGGAAAGCCTTTATGTCTTGAGTAGTTGGGCTGGGAAGTATTTTAAAGAGCAACTCTGGGGAACTGAGTGGGGGCAATCCATTGGATTATCCTATTTCAAGGAGCGTGGCTACCGCGAGGATATAGTCAAGAAGTTTGAATTGGGCTATTCCCCGGATCAATGGACAGCCTTGTCGGATGCGGCAGGCGAAGCAGGCTTTCATAAAGACTATTTAAAGGAGATCGGACTATCCATAGAGCGAGATGATGGCAGTCTATACGACCGTTTTCGGGGTCGCGTGCTATTCCCGATTCACAATCTTACGGGCCGCATTATAGGCTTTGGAGGCCGAACGCTAAAGACGGAGAAATCCGTACCCAAGTATGTGAACTCGCCAGAGAGCGATATTTATCATAAGTCAGATGTCTTATATGGATTGAATTTCGCTAAGAAATCCATTATGGAAAAGGATAGCTGTTACCTTGTTGAGGGGTATGCAGATGTGCTTTCTGTGCATCAGGCAGGCGTTGAAAACGTAGTGTCATCCTCGGGTACCTCATTGACCAGTGGGCAAATACGCCTTATCAGTCGCTTTACCAAAAACGTAGTTATCCTCTTTGATGGGGATGCGGCCGGAATTAAGGCCTCTATGCGGGGCACAGACATGCTTTTAGAAGAAGGCTTGAATGTCAAGATTCTTCTTTTTCCAGATGGCAATGATCCAGACTCCTATGTACAGCGCTACGGGGCTACAGCATTTAAGGAATATATAGATAAGCATCAGCAGGACTTTATCTTTTTCAAGACCAATGTGCTGCTCAAAGATGCCAGCAATGATCCCATAAAAAGAGCCGAGGTAATTCGGGATGTAGTACAGAGTATCGCGCTGATACCCGATGAGATCAAGGTTTCCGTCTTTATTCAACGATGCTCCGCATTATTGGATATGGAAGAGCGTGTGCTCTTAACAGAACTCAATAAGATTCGATTACAGAAGGCGAAAGCCCAGGATAAGAAAGATCAGCAGTCGGCGCGGCCACAGGCTATGCATCCAGAGATGGAAGGACCTCCGGCCGACTTCTTTATGACCGAAGAAGAGCGCAGTCAAGTAGGAGATCCTACGACCAGCGTACAGGCGATAACCTCTGAGATTCTGCAAGAGCGGGAGATCGTACGTATTTTACTCAATTATGGGAGTGAGCTTGCCAATTGGGAAGGAGATGGGGATGTGCCTATTGCCCCCTATCTACTCAGCGCCTTGGATGATGTGACCTTTGAGGACAAGGCCTGCGCGCATATTGTCGAAGTATTTAAAAAGAAGGCCGAGGATTTTGAAGTCCCAGAGGCCAAGATTTTCTTCTCCCATGCTGATGCAGCAGTGCAAGAATTAGCCATTGCCTGTGTCTCAAGTCCCTATGAGCTCAGTCCCAATTGGAATGACGACAAGCGGAAGATCTATGTGACCTTAGAGAACGAGCATCTCAAAGATTTAACCGTACAAGCGATCTATAGAATTAAGAAAAGAAAGGTAGAGAGTGGAATGGCAAGTATTCGGGAGGAACTAAAGCAAGATCAAAGCAATGATGATATGGACATCTTGTTGTCCAAGTATCAGAAATTGAAAGAAGCAGAGAAAATGTTGGCAACATTTTTGGGAAATATTGTAATTAAGTAGCATCGATATGGAGCATGATGGCGAAGCATCTACAGCTTGGACGGGATGGCGAAACAAAGGCGCAAGCCTTCTTAAAAGCACTGGGCTATAGGTTTATAGCCTCCAATTGGCGATATAAACGCTTAGAGATTGATTTAGTCTTTAAGGATAAAGAAGTGTTGGTCTTTGTGGAGGTAAAAGCAAGACGCTCTGCTGCTTATGGGGAGCCCCAAGAATTTGTAGATATAGCCAAGCAAAGACGTTTAATACGAGCGGCCTCGGCCTATATATCCGCCTTTCGGCATCAGGGCGAGATTCGCTTTGATATTGTTGCGGTTTATATGGGGCAATCCGAGCAGATCGTACACATCAAGGATGCATTTTGGAATAGTTAATTTAGCATAGCATAATAATAGAGTATCATAAATAAGCACTAATAAATGAAATTAATACAGATTATTGGTATAGCTGCTATAGGCATAGGGCTTGTAGCAGGATGTAAGACACAGCAAGGAAAGTTTGCCTTTTTGAGTCCTAAAGCTGGAGAACAGCTTACTTTTGGACAAAAAGTAGCCATTAAGATGCAATTTCCGGACAGCACAATTGACTCCATCGTTTATACTGTAGACGGTCAGCTTATTGACAAGCGACAGGATACCTCAACAATTGTCTTGGATACGGAGAAGATAGGCTTAGGGGCTCGGAATCTAGTCGCAAAGGTCTATATGTCGGGCAAAGAGGAAATCGCCTATAGCAATGTAATGATTGTGCCAGAAGCACCACAGGAATATGCCTTTGAAAAGATAAATGAATACCCACATGATGTGAAAGCCTTTACACAAGGTTTAGAATTTGATAAGGGATATTTGTATGAATCAACAGGAGCAGGTAATCAATTGATAAGTTCCTTGCGTAAGGTTGAGCTAACAACAGGAAAAGTCCTTCAGCTAAAAGAGTTGCTAGGCGTAGATGCCAACAATGAGCCCTATTTTGGCGAGGGGATGACCATTGTAGGGGATCAGATAATTATGCTGACTTGGTTGAATAAGATGGGCTTTGTATTTAATAAAGGCTCCTTTAACCAGGAATCCACCTTTGCCTACCAAAACTTCAAAGAGGGCTGGGGAATATGCTACGATGGAACCCATCTAATTGTAACGGATAGCTCCTCGAAGCTTCATTTTTTAGACCCTAAAACCTTTGCCGAAGTTAAGACCGTCGCTGTATATGACAATGAAGGCCCAGTCGATGCGATCAATGAATTAGAGTTTATAGATGGGAAGCTGTATGCTAATATTTATGGCAAAGATATTGTCGTTATTATCAATCCATTGACAGGCGTGGTAGAAGGTCGTATCAACTTTGTAGGCTTGTATACCAATCCCAATAGAAAGCCTGCTGATGAAGAGATGAATGGTATTGCTTATGATCGGGTTGGCAAACGTCTTTTTGTAACCGGAAAGCAATGGGACAAATTGTTCGAAGTAAAGGTTGTAGCTCGATAATAATTGCAATTACCGAGAAGATCAGGATATAGTTAGGACAAACTTATAGCGTGCTAACTATATCCTGATCTTATTTAGTCCTTTAAGGTAATAGCGCTCCTTTGGGAATAGAAAACTCCAATTTGCCTTCCAAGATAAGTCGTTCCTGCTCCAGTTGTTCTGCTGTTCTATCCGGAAAGAGGATGCCATACAGATGATCTACCTCATGCTGAAAGATCACAGCGGTAAAGCCTTCAATATTTTCATCCACAAGCCTGCCGTCAGCAGCAGTATGCTGTAGCTTAATGGCATAGCTGCGCAGTACATCCTCTCGAACCTCAGGGATAGATAAGCAGCCCTCAGCGCCTTTGCGTAATAATTTTGAACGCCAGATTATCTTAGGATTAAGATAGGCCTCAAAGGGCTGATCAGCTTTATCAAAGCGCTGTACCCAGATTAGACTTTTATTAATCCCTACTTGAGGTGCAGCGATGCCAACCCCAGGATGTGCAGGATCTTGTACGGTAGCCAGCATCCGAGATTTTAAAGTTTCCAATAGGGGATCATCAAACTTGAGGTCAATAGATAAGTTTCTTAAAGTCAAGGAATCATCGCTAACGGTGGTTTGTAAGACATACATCGATTCATCTTTAGCTCCCGCTAAGATTAATTCTTTTTCTTTTTCCGTGAAGTTGTAGGCCATGCTATTTGCTGCTTCTTTTTGGTTTTTAGGGCCAGTATATTTTTTCTCACCGGCAGTTATCATTGTATTTAGAAAGTTCTCTTGGGGTGGCTGTGGACAGCGGTAGCCGCTACTATAGGCACAATACGGATTGTAAGCTTTGTTAAAATCAAGCAGCAGCTTGTTTTTGTCAAAGTTTTGCTTTTTTAAGTCTAGGTAGCGACCACTCTCATAAGTGCTTTCTCCAGTTGTCAAATCCAGAAAAGG